>JBEIKF010000020.1:0-10967 GCA_040379905.1 Crocinitomicaceae bacterium | reverse complement strand
TTTTCCACATTTAGTTTGTTGGGTCAAACGATTTGTAATCAAAATGGAAATTTAGCCATATTTTCAAATTACGATGGGGGTATTGTTACCATTGATGTTGATCAAAATATTCCAAATTTGGTAATTGCAATTTGCACATACGAGCCTGTTCAAGTTACAATTACTGGAGCTTTTGCGGGAAATGTTGTTCAAGTGATCTATGCAGGATTCAATTCCACACAAAACAATAATAATTGCGGACAGGGAAATTTTATTTCTAGCATTTCAGGAGTTCCAGCTGCAATAACTTCGATTCTCACAAATCCACCTGTAGGATATACACCAGTTCATGGAAATGGGGCAGGATCTTGGGGAGGTACGATGATTGGAGCCTCTGGACAATGCGATACGCTTGCAGATGCAGGCGGGGTGAATACGCCAGATGAAATCGTTTACTATTTTGAAAATGCGACAAATTCAGATTTGTATTTTCACAATACACAGTATGGTTGTTGGCAGAACAGCACATATACAATTTCTCAAGGAGGAAACTGTTGTATAACACCTCCAGCACCACCGACGGGTTGTAATCTTGTTGCTGCAGTTTCGGTTATTCCAAATTCGGTTTGTGAGCCCTGTTTTTATAGTGGACCTCCCATTCTTATCAATGAGTTAATGATTTCACCATCCGTTAACGATGGTTCAATCTCTGGGCCTGGACCTGCTGGCGGAAGGGGTGAATGGATCGAACTTTACAACCCGGATTTATGTGATAGTGTGGATATTTCTTGTTATTACCTAGGAAACTCCACAGCTGAGGGCTCTGGCGGTTTTAGATTACCTGCCGGAACTATTGTTCCTCCTAATGGTTTTTGTATGGTAAGAGGTATAAATGTCGCACCAGTTGCACCGAACCTACTCGTTCAAAACGGAGGGAATGTTGTGGAAGTAATTGTTCCCGGTGAAGTTAACGAGTTAGGAATTTGTTGTGCTGGTACAAGAGTCTGGTTTCCAAATGCTGGAGGATGGTTTGCCTTTTATGACGCAAATGGAAATCCTGTCGATGCTGTGAGATGGGGACCTGGAAATACGGCTTCACTGGCTGGTCAACCTTGTATTTCATCACTTCCCGGATGTTCCAATGGAACGAGTTTACTTAGTTATAATGACATTCCAACTGCTTTGAAATTTTATGCAAGTCCTGCTGATGGAGGAACACATTATGGTCAAACCATTCGAAGGATGCCAGATGGTGGAAGTTGGTCAGGTATTGGTGCTGAAACATACGCCATATGTAATGATCCGAATAATTGTTTAACGGGTTCTTTAATTGGCTATTGTAATGGAACAGGAACGGTAAATGTAACATCAGGGACAGCTCCATTTTCGTATCAGTGGGACGATGATTTGAATCAAACAACCCAAACAGCTACGAATTTGTGTGAAGGGACTTACAATGTAACTGTGACAGATGCGAACAATTGTCAGGAAGTTTATACAATACAGGTAATCACAAATCCGTTTGACTTAACTACCAATGTGCAACAACCAGGATGTCTTCAATCAAATGGTTCAATCAGTATTGATCCTTTTGATGCAAATTACACATACAGCTGGTCGCCAAATGTATCAACCACGAATAGTGCAACTAATTTACCACAAGGATCTTATCAAATTACGATTACACAATTCAATTGTTCTTTTGATACAACAATCGTTTTGCAAAATCCGGTTCCTTTCGAAACATTCTTTCAAATTCAGCAAACGACATGCGGAGAAAATAATGGTTTAATCATCGTCGATAATACGCCGAATAGTTCAGTATATTCTTATACTTGGACACCTGCAATATCAACCTCCAATAGTGCAGTTAACCTTGCCCCTGGATCTTATCAAGTATCTATTTCAGACAACACATGTGCATTTGATACAACTATTACGATTCTTCCAAGTGTTGGTTTAACGTCAACCGCTACAATTTATAATTCTACCTGTCAGCAAGCAAATGGGGCGATTGACATCAATGTTTCTCCTGCTGGTGCATATACATTTACTTGGCCTGCAGGTGTAATTTCAACCATTGACAGTGCGGCTAATTTATCCGAGGGTTCTTATTTGGTTTCATTTACGGATGGAATTTGTATCGGCGATACAACTATCCTCGTTTCAACAACAACTCCGCCAACAGATATAACAACTAACATCACAGCTACACAATGTGACGAAAATACAGGGGAAATTGCAATTGCAGCCACTACTGGAGGAATTTCACCATATACTTATTCTATCAATAACGGGATTTATTCTACCACGCAAGTTTTTGATAGTTTGGCTCAAGGTACTTATTCGATATCGGTTCTCGATGCAAACGATTGTCCATACCAAGAGCAGGTTCTAGTCCCAATGTTTGCAGGGCCAACACTTATTCAAGTTGCTTTGACTAATCCAAATTGTGGTCTGAGTAATGGTGCACTCGTAATAAACGGAACGTTAGGTGGCGCAAATCCCTATTCATATTTAGTGAATGGGGTTATAGCTCAACCTTTGGATAGCCTCGTTAATTTGAGTATTGGAACTTATAACTTAAATGTTGTTGACGCCAATGGATGTATTTATAATCAATCCGAATCCTTGGTGATGACAACCGGAGAATCAGTGATTCGTATTCCAAATGTGCTAACGGCAAATGGGGATGAAACTAATGATATATGGAAAATATACACCGAATGTGTTGAAGGCGTGAAATGCGAAATTTTTAATCGCTGGGGAAATAAAATTTACGAATTCGACGAATTGACGGAGGGTTGGAATGGCTCGACTTCAAGTGGCGATGAAGCTGTAAATGGTGTTTACTTTTACAAAGTCACATTCGACCTATTTGGCGACACAGAAAATGAAGAAGTACATCACGGGCACATTACCTTAATTAGATAACACAATTGTTTAAAATGACACTTAAAGAAGTAATTACGGAAGTTGAAAAGTTCCACGATGCATTTGGAATAAAAAATCATTATGAACCTGAAACCAAGCTAACTGATTCAGAGTGTGAATTGCGTTTCAATCTGATGAAAGAGGAAAATGAAGAATATTTAGAGGCAGCAATACGAGGAGATATAGTAGAAATAGCTGATGCATTGGGAGATCAATTGTACATTCTATGTGGCACAATTTTAAGACATGGTTTGCAGGATAAAATTGTTGAAGTCTTTCAAGAAATACAGCGTTCGAATATGAGCAAGCTTGATAAAGAAGGAAAGCCAATTTATCGTGAGGATGGTAAAGTAATGAAATCAGAGCTGTATTTCAGACCAGATATCAAGTCGATTTTAGATCAAAAATAGTTATTCACTTTTGAATCTTTATTATTTCCGTAGACACTTGAAAATCATTTATTGGACTTGATTAGATTTGTTCATCAAGCAATTTTTAAGGAATGGGAATTAGTAATGATTTGTCAATATATTTTAGTCCAGTAAGTATAGAGGGGCAATGGAATGAGGATCAAATAGGTTCCAAAATATATTCTTACGAATCTGATTTCCCTGAATTAAGCCGAAAAGGTTATGCCTTGATTTATGTGCCTGAATTCAGAGGTGATTCAAACGTTCATTTTGATTCACCTTTGCCGGATGACTTTCGAAAAGAGTTTTATGCATTGAATTGCGGTAGCCTATGGCAACAAAATTTTTATGATTTGGGTACCATTCTTCCAGGTAACGAATTGAAGGATACGCAACACGCAATAAAAACAGTTGTTCAGGAATTAAATCGATTACAAATTATTCCTATTCTCGTTGGAGGAAGTCAAGATTTAACGTTGTCAATGTATGACGCATACAGTAATCTTGAACAGTTGGTAAATATTTGCACGATTGACGCTGCGCTCGATTTAGGATCACCTGACCAAGATGCTTCCGCGAACGCCTATATAAGTAAGATTCTCGTTCAGCGACCGTGTCATTTGTTTAATTTAGCCAATATTGGGTTACAAATCCCATATGCTGGCGCGAAGGAATTTGAACTTTTCGAAAAGTTGTATTTCGATATTTGTAGGCTGGGGGAATTTAATGCGGATTTCAAAAAAGCAGAGCCCCATTTGCGAAACGCAGATCTTATAAGTATAGATTTTACGTCAATCAAGGCTTCAGAGTTGTTGTTTAAACAAGGGAATCCAAACGGATTCTACGCCGAACAAATTTGTCAAATAGCAAGATATTCCGGGATGTCAGATAAGGTTTCTTCCCTAGGCATCTTCAATTATCAAAATCTTACTGACGTCAGTAATAAATTACTTGCTCAAATCATTTGGTATTTTATCGATGGAATTGAAAGTAGGACCGGAGATTTTCCAATGGGAAGTAAAAAAGACTATGTGAAATTTACCGTTTTCATTGAGGAATCGGGACATGAAATCGCATTTTACAAAAGCAATAAATCCGCACGGTGGTGGATGGAAGTGCCATACCCCGCAAAAGAAGGATCTAAATACGAACGACACCACATGGCTCCATGTGACCGCGAGGATTATGATAATGCCATGAAGAATGTCATTCCCGATTTGTGGTGGAAAACCTATCAAAAATTGGTCTAGCTATTTTCAACCAATATTTTTAGAAAATTTTTATTAATTCAATAAAATTCCTTATTTTAGCGACCTAAATTGGCGTTTATTAGCGTTGATTTTGAATGAATTAGCTAAGTTAATTAAACCATATTATGTTGAAAAAGAACTATTTAGCTCTGTTTGCGATGCTCTTTTGTATGAAAATTGTAGCACAGCAAGATAAACTAATTACTCATTTTATTTACGATAAAATGAGTATTAATCCTGGTAAAACAGGTGTGGATATGTACAATTCAATTTGTGCCACATCTCTTTATAGAAATCAATGGGATAAGGTTAATGGGGCCCCTAACTCAGCTATTTTAAATGTTGAAGCCAATTTATCCAAGTTTTTTCCAGGAGGAGTAGGTCTTGCTTTCTATCATGACGCTATCGGTTTTGCACGTCAAAATAATTTATTGCTTAACTATTCTTACCCTATTTCAATTGGGAATAATGGAACTTTAGGTATTGGGGTTGGTGTAGGTATCATCAATTATGGAGTGAATCCTGAGTGGGTTCCACCTTCAACCTTAAATGATCCTGATCTACCTTTAGGATTCGCGGCAACTAACCTGGATGCTAATTTTGGTTTGTACTATAGTGGGAAGGATTTTAACGTTGGATTTTCAACAACACATTTGAGTGAAACGCTTTTAAAGCAATCTGTAACATTTAATGGCGCAACGTTAGATCAGAACTATCAAACTGCAAGACATTACTACTTAATGGGTGGTAAAACCTTCAGAAAAACATTAGGTGGAGACATCGATGCGCAGGTTTTGCTTCGAACGGATTTGGTTAAATTTTCTGCAGATATCAATGCACGGTACATTTATTCTCTAGAGGGGGATAAACAAATATATGGCGGTATGACAGTAAGAACATCAGATGCCTTTGCAATCATGGTTGGTTACACGCCAATTAGTAATTTGACTATAGGCTATTCATATGATTTAACTTTAAATAAACTCGCTAACATTTCAAGAGGATCTCATGAGATGGTTGTGAAAT
Source organism: Crocinitomicaceae bacterium (assembly GCA_040379905.1). GTDB lineage: Bacteria > Bacteroidota > Bacteroidia > Flavobacteriales_D > Crocinitomicaceae > UBA952. Next base: position 5,368 of record JBEIKF010000020.1, on the reverse strand, counting down.
ATTGTATGTTTTTGAAAGACAAACCGGTTCCGTCGGCAAGACACCCGCGTTGGCTATAATTTTAATTGAAAGTGTAACCATTTTAATAGTTCTCTCGTTATACCGAAAACTCATTATCCTGTAGCAAAGTTGATTTGGAGAATGAAAGAACAAAAAATAATAAAATGAAAAAGTTATTAGGTTTATTAGTTTTACTTCCATTGCTATATGCATGTCCGACTGTAGAAGGTAATTTAGTTGGAGTTAAAGGAAGAGATGTTTTCGATCCAGATATTTTGGGGCCGGGTAGATTACCAGTTGGAATGGTATATGTCAAATCTGGAGCCTATCAATCAGGAAGCGATGATGAAGACATCATGGGTGTTTTCACAGCGCAAAAGAAAACGGTTTCTGTGCAAGCCTTCTATATGGATGCCACTGAAATTTCCAATAACGAGTATCGTCAGTTCGTTCACTGGGTTCGTGATTCAATTGCCCGTGAAAAACTTTACAGAAGAAGTTATGACGAAGATGCTGAGGATTGGGTAAATATTAATGAGGATAATTTCTTCAAAGAGCCTTATAGAACACTTATGGACATGGGTTCGGATGTGCAAGGAGGAAATACACCATTTCAACTTTTGATGGATAGCACCAATAATTCAGAGGTTGATAAGACCATTTTAACTATCATGGGTAATTACGGTGGAGGAAAAAAGAAAAGCGGTAAATCAACTTTAATTAACGGTTATTCATATGCTCCTGACAAAAAGACTCAAAATCAACCACAAAGCAGAAATGCAGGCATCGTAATGACAGAGGAAGAAATTAGAGGAATTTTCCAGCAATATTCCAATAATCCAAAAAAATCATCTGGAAAAAAAGGAGCTGGAGGTCCTGATAAGACTGCAGCTAAAGGTGGCGGTAATTCGAAAGTTTCTTTTAATCAAGGGGGTAGAATTGAAAATAGAAAGTATTTTTCATTGAATTGGGAGAAGCCGATAGACTATGAGGATGCAGAAACAGCATTTATATTGTCTGATATGTTCTACAGTGAATCAGAGCGTTTTTACAACCGAAGAGAGATAGATACACGACTTCTTTTCTTTGATTACTACTGGATTGATTATAAAGAAGCTGCACGCAGAGGTAAGATACAAACTAAAAGTGTAGATGCGCGTAAAACATATGGTTACGGAAATTTAGATGCAAATGCAAATGATCCATTAAATCAAAGAAGCAGAAGAGAGCCACTTTCTAAAGATTACAAGAAGAATGATTTCCATCGTGCAACACTAGATCAGAATGGACAGAATGTTTGGTTGGATACAACTATTTTTGCGAAAGGCAAACAATGGGGAGATGTGGCACCAGGTGATCCTATTGATAAAAATCAATATTCAGTAAATGACACAACACACATCAAACAAACAATTCTTGAAAATCCAGGACAAGATTTGGATTTAGGTTTCACCAACAGTAAAGGACAGCATAATGCAATACGTGGGCATACAGATAGAAGCAGGTTTGTTGTTAAAGAAAGAATTAATGTATATCCTGATACGCTTTGTTGGGTAAGGGACTTTACTTACTCGTACCATGAGCCAATGACTCAAAACTATTTTTGGAATAATGCTTACGACAATTATCCGGTAGTTGGAGTAACATGGAATCAGGCAAAAGCGTTTTCGGTTTGGAGAACACAAATCTTCCATTCTTGGTTGATGAATAATGGAGATATGTATGTGAATGATTTTAGACTTCCAACAGAGTCAGAGTGGGAGCGCGGAGCACGCGGTGATCTAGACATTTCTCAATACCCTTGGGGTGGTCCTTACATTCGAAATTCAAGTGGATGTTTCTTGGCGAACTTCAAGCCTTTGAGAGGTAGATACTTCGAAGACGGAGGTTTCCATACCGTAAAAGTTTATTCATACAACCCGAATGGTTTTGGATTGTATTGTATGGCAGGAAACGTTGCTGAGTGGTGTTCAACCGCTTTCGATGAGTCACAATATGAATTTGGTCACGATATGAATACGGATTATGATTATCAGGCAAAAGATGGTGATGCACCAGTGAAAAAACGTAAGGTTATCCGAGGAGGATCATGGAAAGATATCGGTTATTACTTAATGAATGGTACAAGAACCTATGAATATCAGGATACTGCAAAATCCTATATTGGTTTCAGAAATGTAATGACACATCTTGGTAGAGGAGGAAGCGACTTGGATCAAGAAAATGGAGAAGAAATCCAAAGTGACATCCAATTAAAATAGTAAATCAAGTTCAAGTAATAATAAATCAAAGTTTAATTTTTAAAAATCAAAAGTTATGAGTGGTAAAGGTAATTGGTTGGCAAGTAAAAGGGGTAAAACCGCATTGAAATGGTTCTTTGGATGGGGAGCGGCAATTGTAATCCTTGGAGCATTATTTAAAATTCAACATTATAAGGGTTCCGATATTATGCTTCCAGTAGGTTTAATTTTAGAGGCTGTTATATTTGTTGTAATGATTTTCGTGCCCGATCATCCAGAATATGATTGGGATAGAGTTCATCCGATTTTATCTCCAGATTTAACACCTGAGCAGTTGCATGAAATGATTGAAAATGGAACAGGTGTCGCTGGTGGCGGCGGAGGTTCTAACGCTGATGCGGTCGTTAAACAATTACAGAATGCAGGTATTAATGATGATTTGCTTGCCAACTTGAAAGATGGCATGACGAAACTTGCCGATAATGCCAAGTCTTTGGGTACTGTTTCTACGGCTGCTGCTGCAACAGAAGATTATGTAAAAAGCTTAAATTCAGCATCCAAAAATTTGAATGATTTGACAACGCAATATTCAGAATCCGCAAAAGCTATTGCTGGAATTGCTGGAGACGGTCAAGGTAATTTTGGTGCCGAAATGCAAAAATTGGGAGATAACTTGTCTGCATTGAATAACGTGTATGAATTACAATTGAAAAGCAGTCAAGATTATTTGTCTAGCTTGAACTCAATGAGTTCATTGCAAGATAGTATTAAGAATATTATGAACGACCTTGCATCTTCTGCAAAAGATACGCAAGTTTATCGTGAGAATATGGCCTTGTTATCTCAAAACTTAACTGATTTGAATAACGTTTACGGCAACATGTTAAGAGCCATGAAAGGTTAATTGTAACCGATTTTAAATTTAGTGTTAATTATTAAAATTTAGAAATTATGGCAGGTGGTAAGGAAACCCCGAGACAGAAAATGATTGGTATGATGTACTTGGTACTCATGGCGATGTTAGCCTTGAATGTATCTAAAAGTATTATTGATGCCTTCGTAGCGATTGAAGAGAACATTCAAATTGCGAATCAAAATGAGTTTGGAAGGGGAAATGAGAAAAGAAATGAAATAGTTGAGAAAGTCAATTCAGGAGATACTCCAGATATTAAAGCGAAAGCAAAAAGACTTCTTGCAGAGATTGATAAAATAGACAAGTTAACGGCAGAGCAAATTCAATATATAGATGCCTTAAAACTTGAAATCCTTTCTGAAATAAAGGAAGATGAAGCCTTATTAAAAGAAGGTTTGGAGAAAGATGGATTTATAATAGCAAAGGACTTTGATCCTAAGAATCCTACCAAACCAATTCGTTTTCGTGTTGCCAAAGTTCAGAATAAGGACAAGTATGACGAAGTTATGCGTATCATGGGAATTACCAATTCTACTGAGAAACCTGAACCATACTCTTGTGTAAGCAAGTTTGCAAAAGGTAAAAAAGGAGGATTGGAGCTTTGGAATCGATTACAAAGTTTTAGAGAGAACATTTGTAAAATTGTTGTGGAATCATCTTCAAATGACTCAGTAAAATATAAGTTCGTTGACACAAAAATCAACAAATTTGAGGACCAAGATGATTTAAAGAAACAAATTTTGGAGTTATATAAATCAAAAAAATGGCAAATCCATCAATCAGATTCGGCAGTCGTTATGGATACTTACATTGCCCTTTCAAAAAATGAGATGGTACCAAATGAGCACGAGGAAGGCCAAATGGAACATTGGATTGGTAAAACCTTCAACCATGCACCTGCGGTAGGTGCACTTGCATCGTTGTCAAGTTTGCAAAGGGAGATTTTAACTGCAAGAGCAGATGCTATTTCTGTAATTCGTTTAAGAATTGGTGGAGGAGATTATAGCTTTAATGCAATTAGAGCTTTAGCAACTCCGAAATTTGCAGTCGTTAATCCAGGTGATGAGATTGAGATTGAAGTTTCAATGGCAGCATACGATACGGATAAACAGCCTGATATCAAACCAAATCAAGGTACGCTTAAAGGTAACCCGGCAAATGGAGTTGGGGTTGTAACAGCTCGTGCTACAAATGGCAAAATGGAATTTACAGGAACAGTAGCAATTACAAATAAATTTGGTAAACAGCGAATAGAGAATTATTCAACTGTTGTCCAAGTAGCTGCCGGAGGTGGTGCCTTAGAAATGCCAGAATATTTGGTTCTTTATCAAGGTTACGACAATTTTGTTGTTCCTTCATTGTCTGGAGCTCTTGATGCGTCATTAACTGCTACAGGATGTAGTGTTACAAAAACGACAAGAGATGGTAAAAAAGGCTATATAGTTAAGCCAGGAGCTGGTGTGAAATCTGTAACCATGACAGTTACTGGTAAAGGAGGAAATGGTAAACCTATAAAAGGTATTTCTAATACTTACAAAGTGAAGAGATTCCCTCAGCCTGTTGTTAAAGTGAGCACTATTTCTAAAAGTATGGGGCAAACGATAACTGCGGGTCTCCCTGGAGATTCACCATTGCGCGCACCAAATTTTGTTGTGAAAAGTGTTGAGTTATTGTTAGGAGATAATAATCCTACCTTTTCTGCAAATGTTCCAGGAAGTGCGGTTCAGAAGTTAAAGGTCAATAAAAAAATTGGAATTTCAGTTGTGGTGTTTAACCCGATTACAAAGACTACTGATGTTGTATCTGGTGAGTTAAAAATTACTAATTAGATGATTATGAAAGCGCGTGTTTTATTTTTTTTGATTTTTGCAAGTTCTTGCTTACTTGCACAGGGAGTAGATAATTCCAATAGGGGACCAATTAATGTCTTAGGCAATGGTGTCGTTGATGGTGTGGTTCTGAAGGAGGAACTACCTGTTAGATCAAAAATCGAATATGAACATGTGCGAGAAGCAGATTATGTATGGTCTAAAAGGGTATTTTCAAGAATTGATAGAAGAGAAAAAATAAATCATGTTATATTTTTTCCAGATGATTTTTTTGAACCTAATAGCTATGTTTTTCCGAGTTCTCCTGAAAATATAGACAAAGGGGGATGGATTAAACATCAAGAGCGATTTTCACTTTGGACTGTTATCATGAAGCATATTATGCT
>JBEIKF010000019.1:0-11533 GCA_040379905.1 Crocinitomicaceae bacterium | reverse complement strand
CACTTAATTTAAAACCTTTCGTATTGTATGATGCTAAAAAAATGAGGAAAGCGTAAACACTCCAACCCAAAATCTGAAATACCCAATATAAATGCGATCGTTTGAAATTCATCTTGCGACTTCAAAAGTAATATGAATTTAAATAGAATAGAAAAGCAGGTGTAAATGCGCCTAAAACCCTTATAAAACAAGGTTTTTCACCGTGTTTATTAACAAATAATAGGATTTTTCAACATTTTCGTGATTTTTTTAGTCTGATAGTGAACCACGCGTTGATATTCCGATATATTTGTTCCGTAATTAATTATTATTAACTCATTTAAACAAATTATTATGAACAAAGCAGAATTAATTGATGCAATGGCTGAAGGAGCTGGGTTGTCAAAAGCAGACGCTAAAAAAGCGTTAGATGCATTTGTTGGTGCAACTGCATCAGCATTGAAAAGTGGAGATAGAATTTCTCTAGTTGGATTTGGTTCTTTTAGCGTTTCTAACAGAAAAGAACGTAAAGGACGTAACCCATCTACAGGAAAAGAAATCACAATCGCTGCAAAAAACACAATCCGTTTCAAAGCAGGTTCTGAACTTTCTTCAAGCGTAAATTAATACCTTAATAAGGTTAAAGAAAAGCTATCTGAATTCAGATAGCTTTTTTTTATTTCCAATCTTTTGATTTATTCATCGCAAGAGTAATCTGCCAAAGCAAACCCAATAAAATTGTTGCAAAAACCAAATGAGCGGTTTGAACCAATCCGGGCATCTTTGCATATGCCAACAAAACACCTGTAATAAGCTCGACACCCAATACAAGAAACGCAATTCGGATCGTAACTAATTTGATAGTCTTCTCATTTTTCCAAGCGATAAATACAAGCAGAATCAACACAAGCCAAGAGAAACTTCGATGAATTAAAAATGGAAGTCCAAGACGTTCGATTAATTCAGTTCTGGATATGCCTTGTTTGATCAAAAAATCAGTTGCCTCCCTTACTTGGGTTCCCAAAAACATTTGATAAAAAGTAACTACCAAAATAAACCAAATCAACCAACGAATCGATTTTTCAATTCGAAATTCATTGTAGTTTATTTTTCTGATTTTAAATAATATATATATTTGAATTAGAAGTATTACTAGAGCTAAAAAGAGATGAATCGTTATGGTCCATGGAACCAAATTAGTCGCAACAACGATCGATCCAAACCAACCTTCAATTCCCATTAAAATGAGATTTAGGAGCATCAACCATTTTAATTTTGACTGTTTGTAAACTGTAAAAAACCAAATCAAACCAACAATCATCACATTACCAGCTAAAAATCCCAATAAACGATTCACATATTCAGTCCACGTTTTTCGAACATTGAAAGCCTCCTCCTTGTATACGTCTGGATTATTTTTAATCTTAACGGCAGTTTCGGACATTCCTACTGAATTCAAAAACCTACAAAATTTTTCTATTTTTTTCTCGCGCTTCAAAAGATAAGCTTCACGATAATCTGGTGGAAGATCCGTAATTTCAGTAGGTGGAACCCATTTACCAAAGCACTTTGGCCAGTCAGGGCAACCCATTCCGCTTCCTGAAATACGAACAAAACTACCTGCAAATATTACAAGGTAAATTAGGATTAAAATGATCCAATTAAATCGAATAAATCGCTTAGAAAATTCCATAGTCAAAATTAAACAATTTAAAGGCGCTTTTGATTTCATATTTCACTGAATTTAGCAAGGATTAATTTTCAAAGTCTTATCTTTGTCCCCTTATAATAAAATATGAATTTAAATAGTCTAACAGCCGTTTCTCCAATCGATGGCAGATACCATAACAAGACAAAAGATCTTCAAAAATTCTTTTCAGAATTTGGTTTAATTAAATATCGTGTTCTAATTGAAATTCAATATTTTATAGATTTATCAAAACTAAAAATAAAAGGTCTAGAAGACTTTCCGCAAAACCGATTCGATGAACTAAAATCCATTTTCGAAAATTTCGATGAGAATGATGCTTTATGGATTAAAGAAACAGAGAAAGTCACCAATCACGATGTTAAAGCGGTTGAATATTTTTTGAAAGAAAAGATGAATCAACTTGGGTTAAATAAATACGTTGAATTTATTCATTTTGGATTAACCTCTCAAGATATCAACAATACTTCTGTTCCGTTGTCTTTAAAAGATGGTTTAAATGAAGTATATTATCCACTTCTTAACCAATTAATTAAACAATTGAAATCTTTTCAAATAGAATGGATGAATATTCCAATGCTTGCTAAAACACACGGTCAGCCAGCCTCCCCAACTCGACTTGGAAAAGAGATTCAGGTGTTTTCCGAGCGATTAGAAATTCAACTTGAACAACTCAAAAAAATAGATTTCTCGGCAAAATTTGGCGGCGCAACTGGAAATTTCAACGCACATTTCGTTGCATACCCTGATCTAGATTGGGTTGAATTCGCGAACAATTTTGTAAATCAAACACTGGGATTAAAAAGAAGTCAAACTACCACGCAAATTGAACACTATGACAATTTAGCAGCGCTTTTTGATGCATTGAAACGAATCAATACAATTATTTTGGATTTAAACAGAGATATGTGGACGTACATTTCGATGGATTATTTCAAACAAAAATTGAAAGAAGGCGAAATTGGATCTTCCGCAATGCCACACAAAGTAAATCCAATCGACTTTGAAAATTCAGAAGGAAATATTGGAATTGCCAACGCGCTTTTTGAACATTTATCAGCAAAACTGCCCGTATCTCGACTTCAGCGCGATTTAACCGACTCGACCGTGTTAAGAACGATTGGTGTTCCGATTGCGCACACAATCATCGCTCTTCAATCGACCTTGAATGGCCTGAGTAAACTGCTATTAAATCAACCAAAACTTGAAGAAGACTTAGAAAACAATTGGGCTGTCGTAGCCGAAGCAATTCAAACAATACTGAGAAGAGAAGGATTTGAAAAGCCCTATGAAGCTTTGAAAGGATTAACTCGAAAAAATGAGAAAGTCACAAAGGAATCCGTCCACGAATTCATTGATTCGCTTTCCGTTGATCAATTACTAAAAAATGAGTTAAAAAAGATAAGTCCATTAAATTACACAGGTATACAATTGGTTGAAAAATGAAAAATGTGCTACGATTAATCTTGTTCTTTCTTTTTTGTCATTCAATCAGCGCGCAAGAATTTCCAATTTCTTGGGGAGCTCTTGAACGCAGTAATGGTTCTTTAATTGAAATACTTCCTCGAACAAATACTGATTTTTATACACTTCGTTGGAGTGGAGGAAGGACATTTGGTTCATACAGGATTTCAAATCATGAAAACTTATCATTAATTGAAAATCAACGAATTAAACAGGTAGCAGAAAGTGGGATCGCTAATTTTGAAAACGCATACTATTTCGGAGAAAAATTGTATGTTTTCTTATCCGATCGTAAGGGCGGAGAAATGTCGTTATATTATCAAATTTATGACTCCGAATTAAAACCTTCTGGTAATTCCGAATTGATTGCCACCTACAATAATAATCGCTTAAATGCCAAGCCAAATTTTAAAATTCTTCAATCTTGGAATCGTCAATATTTAAGTGTTGTTTGGGAAATCCCTGGAAAACGAACAACAAGTGACATTTATGGGTATCGGGTTTTTGATAAATCAATGAATTCGATTCAATCTGGAGAATATGTTATTCCTTTTGACGGAAATCTAACGACTATAAATGAACATCACATTTCAAATCAAGGGGATTATTTTTTAAGTCTAACTGAACACTTGCGCCCCAACGATAGATTATCTTTTAGAGAATATGAAAATTTTAAAGCAATACACGTATATAAAATCAGAAATAATGAATTGAAAGAGTTTCAGGTAGATCTTGATGGCAAACGTGTTGATGACATAACAATGTCTTCAAATGACAGCAGCCTAGTCACCTTATCCGGAATCTATGGTTCAGGTAATTTCAGTGGAATTGAAGGAATATTTATCATCCGAATTGATACAAAGAAAGATTCTGTTGTTTCGCGAGGGATGGTTCCTTTTAGTCGAGATTTAGTTTTTCAAAATTTAACAGATAGGCAAAGGGATCGAGCCGAACAACGACTTTTAAATCGCAATACAGAACCGCAGCTTTACAATTATCGTTTACGTGATATGTATACCCAACCTGACGGAACTGTTCTTGGTTCGGTAGAACAATATTATGTTCATAGAAGAGTGACTTATGACAATCGAACTGGTATATCCTCAACGATTTACTATTATTACTACGATGATATAATTGCCTTTAAAATTGGTAAAAGTGGTCAATTCGATTGGCAAAAAATGATTCCAAAATCACAGGTTTCAATTAATGACGGAGGACCTTTTAGCTCATACGCTTCATTTGTTAGCGACAAAAAGTTGTGTTTCATCTTCAATGACAACATCAAGAATTACAATGAAGATGGTTCGTTTTCCCAAAGTATGAATTCCAATTCAATTTACAGTTTAAATTTATCGAAGAGAAGAAACGTAGCAGCAATTACTTCCATTGATTTGGAGACAGGAGACGTCAGTCGAAATACGCTTTTCACACGAAAAGAATTGAACTCAATTGTCATTCCTAAAATGTTTAAAATCAATTTACTAAATCGCGAAATGTTGCTTTATGCCATAATGGGCGGAAAAGAACGCTTCGGCATTTTAAATTTTAATGGGAAATGAGACTATTAATCCTTGGGTTTCTTACTTCCTGTTTGTTGTTCTCGTGCGATCCGCCACCTAAGCTTGTTGTTTCTAACACCGAACTTTTTGTAGATTCCGTTTTTGACGATCATAGCTATTCCAATTTAAAAGAAATTTATACAACCCATTTGGATTTGGAACTTGATGTAAGTTTTCAAAATAAGACAATTTATGGGGTTGCTCGTCACACCATGAAAAACAATGGATCTGATACTGCAATCTTTGATATTAAAGGACTCAAAATTCAAAAAATCACACTGGGCGCCAAAAATAGTGAACGCGAAACCGATTTTGTTATTGGAAATATGGATAATGATTCTGTCCTTGGGCAACCACTGCTGGTTTCAGTTGATAAGAAAACTACAAAAATCAATATCTATTATCAAACCTCAGAAAATTCGGATGCATTGGGCTGGCTAGACAGCAACCTAACTAGCTCCAAATCAAAGCCGTTTCTTTTCACACAAGGACAGGCTATTTTAACAAGAACATGGATCCCAACCCAAGATTCACCTTCAAATAGAATTACTTATAAGGCCAAAGTTAAAGTTCCCAAAGATCTTATGGCCGTGATGAGTGCGAAGAATTCCAAAAAATTGAACAAAGAGGGTATTTATGAATTTGAGATGAACAAAGCTATTCCTTCCTATCTAATTTCATTGGCAGTTGGCGATTTAGTCTATCATCCTTTTTCAAAGAGTTCAGGAGTCTATTGCGAACCTCAACTTTTGGGAGCAGCCTCTAAAGAATTTATCGACTTGCCTAAAATGATTGGTGCAGCAGAAAAATTATATGGTAAATACCAATGGGAACAATATGATTTATTAGTTCTCCCCTACTCTTTTCCTTTTGGAGGAATGGAAAACCCAATGCTAACATTTGTAAATCCAACCGTAATTGCGGGAGATAAAAGTTTAGTATCCGTAGTTGCACATGAGCTAGCGCATTCATGGTCAGGGAATTTGGTAACCAATCGCACTTGGAATGATTTCTGGCTGAATGAAGGTTTTACGGTTTATTTCGAGGAACGAATTATGGAGGAGTTGTATGGTAAAGAAGTATCCGATATTCTCGCATCAATTGAACGATACGACCTTGAAAATGAATTAGATAGAATAAAAAACTCAAAATTTCCTGAGGATAGCAGATTATTTTTGGAACTAAAAAAGCGAAATCCAGATGACGCTATGACTGCTGTTGCTTATGTTAAAGGAGCCTTTTTTCTAAAAACAATAGAACAGAAGGTAGGGCGCCAACGCTTTGACCAGTTCCTTAATTCGTATTTCAAGAATTTTGCTTTTAAAACCGTAAACTCAAAAATGTTTGTGGGTTTTCTAGAAAAAAACTTACTAAAACCAAATCAAATCAAATTCAATTACAATGAATGGATTTATGAACAAGGACTTCCTTCGAATTGCATTAAAATAAATTCAGGACGATTGAATCGAATGAAGGATTTCGCACTTAATTACTCGAAGGGTATTGATGTCTTTGCTCCTAAAATCAAATACCGATATCTAAAAATTAAAGGAAAAAAGAAACGAAAAAAATTCATTGAACAAATCAAAAGAAACGATTTCATTGTTCAAGAATGGCAGACGTTCATTCATTCTTTGCCAGAAAATATTGGAAAATCAAAACTACAAAAATTGGACGCTTATTTCTCCTTTAAAACCTCTGGAAACGCTGAAATAATGACCGATTGGTTCATACTTGGAATTAAAAACAATTACGGGGAATTGAATTCAGATATTAAAAAGTTTTTAGGTAAAGTAGGACGAAGAAAGTACTTATTGCCAATTTATGAGACTATGCTCAATAATAACAAAACCAAAGCATTAGCAATTGAAATTTTCGAAAAGAATAAGAAAAATTATCACTCAGTGACCAAAAATTCGATTGAGGCGTTAATCAAAAATTAATTTGCCATATCACTCATGAACTTGATTCTCATAAGCCGAAGTTCTTCTTCGGTGTAAAGACCATCAAATTCGTGATATGCCGTAATTAAATCATCCGTTTCCGAATTAGAGTAATAATCAAAAATTTCTTCTTGATTATCCTGATCCAAGATGGAATTGATGTAGTAATTTATATTTACACGAGTACCTGAATTGACGACCGATTCAATTTCATCTAAAAGTTCAAGAAATGACTTCCCTTGAGCTTTCGCAATGTCTTCAAGTGGCAATTTACGGTCAATGTTTTGAATCAACTGAACTTTTAATATAGATTTATTCACCAATGATTTAACCACCATATCTTGAGGACGTTCAATATTATTTTCCTCGACATAATGATAAATCAAAGCAACAAAAGGCTCACCATAACGCTGAGCTTTCCCGGTTCCAACACCCTGTATATTGGTAAGTTCTTCAATTGTAATCGGATATTGAAAACACATATCTTTCAATGAAGGCTCCTGGAAAATCACAAATGGAGGAATGTTCTTTTGCTTCGCAATCGTTTTTCTTAAATCAACCAACAAATCATACAAGGCCTCGTCAAATGCGCCTCCTTTGCCTGCTTGTACGATGGATTCATCGTCATCTGTATTTGAAAAATCGTGTTGTTTTAAAAGCATAAATGATTCTGGTCTTTCCAAAAATCTCTTTCCCGAATCTGTTAATTTTAATGTTCCGAAAGTTTCAATGTCCTTGTATACCAACCCACCTAAAGTTACTTGTCTAATTACTGCATTCCAAAAATGTTCATCATGATCTTTTCCAATTCCAAAAGTTGTTAATTTATCGTGTTTGTATGCTTTTATATCTGCGGTAACATGACCTGACAAAAACGCGCAGTAATGTTTCGCTTTTTGTGTTTCATCAAGCGTCAAAATTGCCTGTAATAACATAGAAACGAACTCCTGTCCCTCCCTTCTTTCTCTAGGATTCTTACAATTATCGCATTGCTCATTGCACTTTTTCTCATCGAAGATTTCTCCAAAATAGTGAAGAATGAATTTCCTTCTACAAACAGATGTTTCGGAATAAGAAACGATTTCATTTAGCAACTGACGACCAATCTCTTGTTCAGAAACAGGCTTTCCTTGTAAAAACTTTTCAAGTTTTTCGATGTCTTTGTAGCTGTAAAAAGCAATACAATCACCTACTCCTCCATCGCGCCCCGCACGACCTGTTTCTTGATAATAGCTTTCGAGCGACTTTGGGATATCATGATGAATAACATATCTCACATCCGGTTTATCAATTCCCATTCCGAAAGCGATAGTTGCAACAATTACCTCCATCTCCTCCATCAAGAACATATCTTGGTGTTTTGCTCGAGTTGTCGCATCTAATCCTGCATGATATGGCAAAGCATTTATTCCGTTGATTTGAAGCAATTCAGCTATCTCCTCTACCTTTTTGCGACTCAAGCAATATATTATACCGCTTTCACCCTGTCGATTCCTAATATACTTGATGATTTGCTTTTCAACTTCTCGTTTTGGACGAATCTCGTAATATAAGTTATCTCTATTGAACGAAGATTTAAAGACATCCGCATCCAACATATTTAAATTCTTTTGAATATCAAATTGGACTTTCGGAGTAGCTGTTGCTGTCAATGCTATAATTGGCACATTAGAAATGCGCTCAAATATCTCGCGTAATCTTCTATATTCAGGTCGAAAATCATGTCCCCATTCTGAAATACAATGTGCTTCATCAATAGCGAAAAAAGAAATATCAACTGAGGTAAGAAAATCTATATATTCCTGCTTAGTTAGTGATTCAGGCGCGACGTAAAGCATTTTCGTTTTACCAGATGATATGTCTTTTTTAACTTGGGTAATTTCACTTTTGGATAGTGACGAATTTAAAAAATGTGCCACACTTTCACTGTCACTGACATTTCTAATTGCGTCGACTTGATTTTTCATTAGCGCAATTAAAGGAGAAACTATTATGGCTGTTCCATCCATTAATAGCGAAGGCAATTGATAACACATCGATTTACCTCCCCCGGTGGGCATAATGACAAAGGTGTTTCTTCCACTTAAGACGTTTTGAATAATTTTTTCCTGTTCACCTTTGAAAAAATCAAAACCAAAGTAGGTTCGAAGTGCGCCTTTTAAATCAATGTCTTGTTTAACCATTTGAAATGCTCAATCTGAAATAATTCGAATAAAAAATTGATAACATAAATTTAATGAAAAATATGGAACCAAATCAAGAAAATAGCAATAATTCAAGAGAATTTAGCCATTAATCGCCACCACTTCTTGAACTTCTGGTAAATGTTGTTTTAGTAAATTTTCAATTCCACCTTTCAATGTAGCCGTCGAGGATGGACATCCCGAGCAAGAGCCTTTCAAAACAACAGTAACTATTCCATCATCAAAACCAAGAAAATCAATTGCACCGCCATCGTTTTCTACGGCTGGTCGGACATACTCATCCAATAAAGCACGAATGGGATCATCATATTCCGTTGGATTAAAATCTTTCAATTGTTTTCCCTCAACTTTTTCAAGGACTTGTTGCTTCTGAGAGGGCATTTGAATGAGAATCTCTCCTCCATTAGTTATCCATCCTTTAATAAATTCACGTAATTCCATTGCTATAAAGTCCCATGGAACATTATCCGTCTTTGTTATTGTTATAAAATTCGCAGCAATAAAGACATTCTTTACAAATGGAAAATTAAAAAGCTCATCTGCAAGCGGAGAAAATCCTTTCGTTTCGTTTTTATTTGAAAATTCTACTGAATCACCCGTGGCAAGTAAATATTTATTTGCAACAAACTTCATTGTTGTTGGATTGGGTGTCATTTCTGTGTAAACGGTTACAGGTACGTTCATGATTTGTTTGATTGACTTACAAATTTACATAACAAACGAAGATCAAAAGTGACTTTAACAAATTTAATTTCATCATTCCGACCAACTGCCGTTTGTACCGATTTGAAAGTAAAAGCCATCTTTCCTTCGCTTGTTTTTGATAAATGTAGGCTCCCCATTTTTGTCGAGCCTTGGATAATGAGGCGTATTTCTCGGAAAAGACTGTGGAAGAAACATTAAATCATGAATTAACCTATTTTGAAAGAAATGTCGAATTTCCTCGCTATCCATTCCTACTCGCCAGTGAATAGTTTGATTCAATGGTAATTGATATTGTGCTCCAAAATACAAAACACCGTGACTCGTCTTTCCAAATGGCAAATTTGTGAGGTTTTTGTATCCGTTTGGACAATTCTTAGTTGGTTTCAATCGAGGCGAACCGCTTGTTTCACCCGTCCACATATTCATTCCGATAGAATATCTGACTAAATCTGTCCGATAGGAAAACTGCAAATGTCCGGTTCGAAAGCGATCTTTTGCTTGACCTCCAAAAACATCATTCTCAAATAGAATGCTCATTTTATTTAA
Source organism: Crocinitomicaceae bacterium (assembly GCA_040379905.1). Classification (GTDB taxonomy): domain Bacteria; phylum Bacteroidota; class Bacteroidia; order Flavobacteriales_D; family Crocinitomicaceae; genus UBA952. The sequence continues at coordinate 1,422 of JBEIKF010000019.1, read as the reverse complement.
TGTCAAACCAAATGCTCCAGATCTTTGGGAAGTTCCAGTATTATCAAAATACCAGATGTAATTGTATCCAACTGCGTTGTTGTAATTTGAATTATGTATAAGTCCCGCGAAATAATCATCTGGCAACATTTGTCGTTTGCCTCCTAGCAAAAGCAGACCGACATTCGTTCGGTTTTCCAAAAAATTACTTCTGCCACCAAGTGAATTCACTAGAAATGAAAAGCGAGTTCCAACATTTAGCTGTGAAAATTTATAAAGCCCGTATGTATTGATTTCCAATCCAATTTCGTTTTCGTGGGAGCCAAAATCAAACACAATTCCCGCTTGAAATCCAATTTTCAGATCTTTATTCGATTGAGAAAAACAGCAACTAACGAGCAAAATAAAAAAGGGAAGAAATCGCATTCAATCTTCCTTTCAAAAATCATTCCGAGAGGATATGAGGTGGATTCAAGAGATCCAAAACCGTTTTAACTGGACTAAATGTTTCATTTGGGATTTCAACGAACAGGGTTATCCAATTAGCCATTGCTCCGTTCCATAATCCTGGTAATTCCATAAATCGAATGTTCTGACCCTGAAACTTTTTCGTGACGATAAAATACTTTGAATGGTCTGCAAAATCATTTAGGTTAAAATTCGTGCCATCCTCTTGTTGATAGCTGAGTACCATCATTACTGGATTGAAGTGTGTGCTTTTAACCATTTGATTCATTTGATTCGGGGAAGAAGAAATTTGTGCTTTTTCAACGATTTGTTTTCGAATGATTCCATTGTCTTCGATCAAAAATGGACCGCCACCTGGTTGTCCTTCATTTCTCACCATTCCACAAACACGAATGGGTCTATTTATCAAAAGTAAAATATCCTGATTCGATTGTATTGTATTCAATTCAGTCTCTGAAAAAAGATCGTATTTTTGATTGAGTTTCGTTAATTTTTCCAAAGAAGGGTCAAGTCTAATTTCCAAAAACTCTTTTTTAATAGCCAATACTAAGCCACCAAGTGCATTCCAAATTTGTTGTGATTTCTCCGATTTTGAGAAATGTTGCGTATTATCAATGTTCTTTACAAAAACCAACTCTTTATTAATTCCCTGAAGATTCTCGAGCAGCGCTCCGTGACCAGCCGGTCGTCGCATAGCTGAACCGTCTTTATTATATACAAGAGAACCATCATCTTCAAACGCGTATGAGTCCGATTCTTTGTTTTGCTCTGAATAGGAAACTTGGAATTGTTCTCCAATCAGACCTTGTAATTGCTCAACAACTAAATTGAAATGATTTCTGAATTGCGATTGAATCGTGAAATGAAACGCTGTATCTTTAGATTGCAATCGAGTTCCCTGAATAATGTGTTCTTGGAATGGATTTAGAATAAATGGGTCTAAAATATGAAACGGGATAAGACCTTTCGGTAATT
>JBEIKF010000018.1:0-12052 GCA_040379905.1 Crocinitomicaceae bacterium | reverse complement strand
GCCGCGGCGGACTCCACCCCGCAATGTATCTTTTGCGTTATTTCAATTTTGCTAGGTTAAGTCCCGACGAACCTTAACTCCGCAATATATTTTTACTTGTTATTTCATTTTGAAATTCTCCGTTGAGAACTAGAGTACAAATATAGATCAAATTACCCGTTTATGCAAGTCAATTAACAAATCTTTGGATTATCTAACCGTCGGACCGGCCTCAAACGCATTTTCAGGGGCTAAAAAGCTTAAAGCTCCTTCCTCGTTTTCAGCCATCAAAACCATACCTTGTGATTCAATCCCACGAATTTTTCTTGGCTCCAAATTCAGTAAAACCAATACCGTTTTCCCGATGATTTCCTCCGGTTTGTAGTGTTCAGCTATTCCTGACACGATGGTTCGCTCGTCGATACCTGTTACTACGGTTAACTTCAGTAGCTTATCCGCCTTTTCAACTTTTTCAGCATGTTTAATCGTAGCTAAGCGCATATCAAGTTTGGTGAACTCATCAAAGGAAACAGCATCTTTCATGGGAGGGAATTTATTGATTTGAGTGGAATTTTGTTGCGTCAATTTTGCGCGTTCTTCTTCAACAAGCGTATCTTCTATTTTGGTGAACAAGATTTCAGGTGTTCCGATCCGATGTCCTGCCGCTAAAATTTCAGCCGGATTGGAATTCCAAGAAATATTGGTGATATTGATATTTAACATCTTGGCTAATCGTTCACTTGTAGCGGGTAGAAAAGGCCGCCCAATCAAGGCTAGCTGGCTTGTCAATACATTGGCAAAATACAGAATGGTTTTCACACGCTCTGGATCGGTTTTTATTAATTTCCACGGCTCTTGATCCGCTAGGTATTTGTTTCCAAGTCGTGCTAAATTCATCCATTCTGCCTGCGCTTCACGTAATTTGTAAGCGTAGATAAGTTTTTCAATACGCAATGGTAAAGCTTCCATTTCAGCAATTAGTTCCTTGTCTTCTGCAGTTAAATCTGATGGTGTAGGAATTATTCCCTCGTAATATTTTTGGGTCAGAACTAATGTTCTATTTACGAAATTACCCAGGATATCTGCTAATTCACTGTTAACGCGTGTCTGAAATTCTTTCCATGTAAATTCTGAATCCTTACTTTCCGGTGCAATCGCTGTAAGTACATACTTTAACTCATCGATTCGATTTGGATGTGACTCAATGAATTCATGCAACCAAACAGCCCAATTTCGTGAAGTAGAAAACTTATCTCCTTCCAAATTCAAAAATTCATAGGCCGGAACGTTATCGGGAAGAATAAAATCTCCATGATCTTTTAATAGGATTGGGAAAATAATTGCGTGAAATACAATGTTGTCTTTGCCGATGAAATGAACTAATTTTCGATCACCTGCTTCGTTTTTACACCAATAGTCTTTCCAATTTTTACCATGGTCCAATGCCCATTGTTTGGTAGCAGAAATATATCCGATAGGCGCATCAAGCCACACATAAAGTACTTTGCCTTCAGCATTTTGAAGTGGCACCTTTACTCCCCAATCCAAATCGCGTGTCATTGCACGAGGTTTCAAACCACCGTTAATCCAAGACATGCATTGCCCGATCACTTGGTTGCGCCATTCTTTCGGATTGTGTTGAGGTTTTCCATCTAAAATACCATCCTGAATCCATTCACGTAACCATTCTTCATGGCGATCCATCGGTAAATACCAGTGTGACGTAGATTTTAAAATCGGTGTTTTATTGCTGAGGGTTGAAACTGGGTTTATCAAATCAGTTGGACTCAAGTCACTTCCACACTTTTCGCATTGGTCTCCATAAGCACCTTCGCTTGAACATTTTGGACAAGTCCCCGTTATGTAGCGATCTGCTAAAAACTGTTGGAATTCTTCGTCGAAATATTGTTCGGAAACTTCTTCAATAAATTTACCTTTCTCGTGAAGTTTTAAGAAAAACTCTTGCGAGGTTTCGTGATGAATTTGTGCAGAAGTGCGGTGAAAAATATCAAAGGAAATCCCGAAATCTTGGAATGCTTTGCCTATAATTTCGTTGTATTTATCGACTATTTCTTGAGGCGAAATACCTTCTTTTTTTGCACGTAAGGTAATAGCTGCGCCGTGCTCATCACTTCCACAAATAAAAGCCACGTCATGACCTTTCAATCTAAGAAAACGAACAAAGATATCAGCGGGCAAGTAAACACCAGCAACATGTCCCAAGTGAAGTGGGCCATTTGCATATGGCAAAGCGGCAGTAACAGTATATTTCGATAACGAATTCATTGGATAGCAAAGATAACAATAAAAAAAGGCCGACTTTCGCCGACCTTTTCATTTCTCAAAAGAGATACTTATTTCTTAACAACGTTAAACTGAGCTGTTTTTCCGTTTTCAAGTGTTACGTTGAAAATATACATTCCAGACTCAAGGCTAGCGATGTTTACATCTGATTTTCCGCCAACTAAATTGATAGAATTCATCATAACAGTTTTACCGCTAATGTCAGTAACATTTAATGCAGCTGCACCTTCACCTTCGATTGAAACAGTAACTTTGTCATTAGCAGGGTTTGGATAAGCCATACCTTCTACTGTATTAGCTTCAGCTAAACCGATGTTGTTTTTGTCAATTAAAGCCACACCCAAAGCGCTTGGTAGTTCAGTTCCGAAACCTACACCATAGTACGTTCCATCACTTTCGTTAGGGAACATTGGTTGAAGATATATATCCGTATTCCACGTATAATCTTGGTTACCGTATCCTAAGTATAAGTCAAGATTTGTTGTTTGAACACACGCTAAATATCTTTGATTGTCAACAAGAACTGCAGGCGTAGAAAATGCTCCGTATACAACCTCTTCTTGCAAATCGCTTGGGTAGTAGTAGAAACCTGAAGCAACTTCAGTTAAAGCCGTAAATCCAAAGTTAGCATCATTCAAATCTGTAAATGAATCATCCCATTGGTATAAGTACAATTGCATTTCTTCTCCATCAAGCGTAACTCCAGAAGCAGCAGCAGTAGTAGCAGCAAAATACAATCCAGTAGCAGCAACACGGCTAGCATTCGGGTCGTTAATTACAGTACAAATAGAATAAGTCGCATTATTTGTACCTGGACGGTAAAAGTTCGCATTGGTTAATGAACCAGTTGTTGGATCTTTAGTCGTATATGAGTAAACTGAGTCATTTACTGTAAACGTGAAGCTAAGGGTATTATCAGAATCGTACTCATCTGTTCCACCTAAAGAGGCAGTGTAAGTCAATGTGTATGTACCCGCAGTGTAAGAGCTTAAAGAAAATTGAGGGAAGTTTGATGTCCCACCAGGCCAAACTTCAATTCCTGTTGTATCTCCAGCTACTAATGTTAATCCAGAAACTGTTTCATCGTATACTGTTGCACCAGAAGGATTAGTAACTTTCGCATTCAAAGAAACTGAATTTTGATCAGCGTTTCCAGGGTTTGTAACTTTAGCACCTACTTCAAAATTGAATTCAGTTCCGTTTTGTGCTAATAACGAATGAACCATTCCTGCTTTAGGAGCTAAAGCTGCAGCAGAAGAAAGTGCGATATCGTTTGCAAATAATCCAGTTTTGTTCCCGATGAACATTACAACCGGCCCATTAGCCATTTCATTAACCAATGTAGCTCCGTCATTTAAATCAATCATTACAACAGGGATAGTAACATTTGCTCCATCAGCACCAGAACCCATAGCAATAACTTCATTTGGGTTTCTGTTGATTACGATTACAGCAACTGCACCTGCATTCTGCGCGTTAAACGCTTTCAAACCAAATTCGCAAGCTCCATTATTGGTATTCGTTGTTCCGTCACCTCTAAAGACAACAGCAATTTTTCCTGCTAGACTTCCAGGTACAAGGGCATTACATCCTGAAGCAGATACAGGATTTCCTTGCGCATTTAATCCAGTAGATCCGTCATCAGACAACTGTAACGTGTCTTCAACAAAAGTTCCAGGAATTGTAAAATCGGGTGTTCCCCAGCCACCAGCTGGATCTGCCCATGTGTGCGTGTAATTGGCAACAATGTTCTGAGGAGAAACACCTGCTACAATTACCTGTGCATTTACTGCTGCTACAGATAAAATGACAGAAATAGAAAGTAAAAGTTTTTTCATAGTAATTTTTTTATTTAAAGTATTCAATACAAATATATAATAAAAACATAATTTAAAAAATAACATGAATTTATGTAAGTGATTATTTGTGAAAGAAATCGCAAACAAAAAAAAAGGGAAGACATACATCCTCCCTTTTACATTTAAATTTAGATGGTTATCTCAACCAAACAATCAGGTAATAGAAAATAGCTGCCAGAAGTCCACTAACTGGGATGGTTAGAATCCAGGCCCAAAGTAAGTTAATGGTAACACCCCACCTTACGGCACTCAAACGTTTTGTGGCCCCAACTCCAATAATTGATCCTGTTATGGTGTGGGTTGTAGAAACTGGAATTCCAAATTGAGAAACCGTGAATAAGGTCAATGCCCCTGCAGTTTCTGCGCAAACCCCTTCTAAAGGAGTAACCTTCGTGATTTTTGTCCCCATCGTTTTTACGATTTTCCATCCACCCATAAGTGTTCCAAGTCCTATCATCAAATAACATCCAAATGATATCCAAAAAGGCATCGTTTCTGAATGAACTTTCGTTTTGATTTTATGACCTTCTAAAAGTTTTCCTTCGTTGTCAATGTAGGCGCTAAAAATACCAGCATATTTATAATTCTTGTTTAATACTTTGTCATTGAAAATGGTATCATTTGTCTTTGCATCACACAGCGCGTCTCCAAACGTATAAACTTCTATTTTGGAAAGTTCATCGTCTATTTGTTTGAATGAGTGGTTAACTTCCACCTTATATTCTGGGTTTAATTTCCCTTTTTTGTCATAGATTTCTTGACCATTTGCAGCATTGTGAATCGCTTTGTGTTCTAGGTAATATATTGTGGAATCTAATTGAACCACTTCAGGCTTAAATTTTTCAAGTTTATGTTCTTCGTTGTTATATTCTATTTGCATTAATTCCGTAATCTGAAGTGATTTTGGAACCGCTGAATGCAATTTTCCCTCTCGTCCCATATTCCCATAAACTAATAATGCCGCGCAAATAATCCCCATAACTTTTTGAGAGTCTGCTCCTCCGTGGCCCAATGAAAACGCTGCAGATGATAATAACTGCAAACGTTTGTGCATATTAGCTTCTTTTAAAGCCGATGGTTTTTTTCCATGCACTAATTCGAACCAAATGTAAACTAAATTGAAAATGGTAATCATTCCAATGACAATGTACATCATAATAGGCTTCATATCCATGTAATCAATCATGTATTGCATTACATAAACCGTAGCTCCTGACAAAAGTGCAATTACAATCATTTTTCTCCAAAAATTACGATTGATTGTTACCAACGCGATTAAGAAGGCAATGAACCCACCAATTAATGGGGCCAAGAAAATAAATAAGACAACCTTTACAATTTCTCCAGTTTCAATAACTCCAAATCCTGCGTGTGCAACAGCCGCTCCGGCAAATCCCCCAATTAATGTATGAGAAGATGAAGAAGGAATCCCTAACCACCAGGTCAATAAATTCCAAAAGGTAGCGGCCAATAAACCAGCCAAAATCACCCATAAATCGATGACGTTGTTGTCAACCGTTTTCGCAACCGTATTTCCAACGCTCATATCAAACACCCAAAACGCAATCACATTAAATAATGCAGCCCAAATAACGGCTTGAAAAGGAGTTAGAACTTTTGTTGAAACTACTGTGGCAATTGAATTAGCGGCATCGTGAAATCCATTTACCAAGTCAAAAATTAGGGCAATAGCAATTACGACAATTAATAACGTAAACATATTTTAAGTTTTAAGTTATTGATTACTTAAGCGTATTTTACGACGATGGACTCGATTACATTTCCAGCATCTTCACATTTGTCTGTTGCGATTTCCATTACTTGGTAAATCTCGCGACGCTTGATAAGTTCCTTTGCATCTACATCTGAGTCAAAAAGACGTTCGATGTTCATGTCGAAAATGTCGTCCGCGCTGTTTTCAATGCTATTGATTTTGATGACACACTCAATGATTTTCTGTGTGTTTTTCAAATTCCTCAATTCGGTTACTGCTGCTTTAACTGCTTTAACAGCATCATTTATCGCCTCAGCTGTTTTTTGAATTCCCTGATCTGAAATAGGGTCTATTTTATAGAAATTTATTTTCTTGGCAGCCGCGTAAATATAATCCGCAATATCATCCAATGCTGAAGCTAAGCTATGTATGTCCTCACGATCGAAAGGCGTGATGAAGTTTTTTCCTAATTCAATAAAAATTTTATGTGTGATTTCATCGTTTTTGTGCTCGATGCCTTCCATTTCTTTGATTAACGTTGCACGCTTATTATAGTCAGGCTCATGAACCACCTGTACCAACTTTGCAGCGATATCTTGAAGATTGTCACTAGCTTCTTCAAATAAAGAATAAAACACTTTATCCTTCGGTAAAAAATAACTTAATATTCCTGCCATAATTTTTTGTTTTAGCAAATTTAGAATTCTAGTTACTCTCCAAGTAATTTTAGATTGTTTGTTAACGTAAAGATAACATTGTAAACTATTGGTTTTGCCCAAAATAATGACTGAAAGAGTCGTTTTTTATACCGTTTATTCTAAAGATTTTCTGAAAAAAACCCCCAATGTTAATAAAATGTTATCAAAATTATCTTTAAGTTATCAATGAATTAACCAAATGTTAAGCAAGTGTTAAGGATTTAATTTTGCCCTGAATTTAGAACGATTGCAATAAATGTATCCGTTCAAAAAACATTATAACATGGTAAAGAAAATAGTTATTTTAGTATTGGTTTCATTCGTGAAATTTACGTTTGCACAAACACCAACTTCCACCGATAAACCATCAGAGAAGAAGTGGTTTGATAAAATTTCAATTCGAGGTTATGCCCAGGTTCGATATAACGGGTTGTTACAGACGAATGAAGAATTGGAGTGCGAGCAATGTGATAAAAGTTGGGGTGGAGAAAATGGCTTTTTTATCAGACGAATGCGAATCATTTTCTTTGGACAAATTCACCCTCGAGTATATTTTTACGTGCAGCCAGATTTTGCTAGTGCGCCTTCTTCTTCCACGCTTCATTTCGCACAGTTGAGAGATGCTTATTTTGACGTAGGCATAGATAAGAAGAATGAATTTCGTTTTCGAATAGGTCAAAGTAAAGTTCCATTTGGATTTGAGAATATGCAGTCTTCGCAAAATCGCTTAGCACTTGATCGTAACGACGCATTAAACAGTGCTGTTTCAAATGAACGTGATTTGGGTGTTTTCTTTTATTGGGCTCCTGAAAAAACAAGAAAACTGTTTTCATCCTTAGTAAGTGATGGTTTAAAGGGATCCGGAGACTATGGTGTCTTTGCCTTTGGCGCATATAATGGTCAAACTGCTAATAGACCTGAATTAAATAAAAACAGACACATCGTTACACGATTAACATATCCATTTCAAATAAAAAATCAAATCGTTGAAACAGGCCTTCAGGCATACAAGGGAAAATTCACGTTGTTAAGTACTTCAAGCGGAGTAAAGTTTGCCGAGGACAAATTGTATGATGACGAGCGCGTTGGTGGAACTTTTGTTCTTTACCCCAAACCGTTCGGTATTTTGGCAGAATACAATGTTGGTCGTGGCCCAGAATTTGACAAATTCGCGGACTCAATTTCAACGCAAGCATTGCGTGGTGGTTTTGTAACTGCTTCTTATAAAATGAATTTTGGAGAACAAACCCTTATACCGTTTGTGAGATATCAAACTTACAAAGGAGGAAAAAAGCATGAATTAGATGCAAGAAGTTATCGTGTTGAGGAATTGGAAATTGGAACAGAATGGCAAATGGGAAAACACTTCGAACTAGTTGTGATGTATACAATGTCCTCTCGACGATTTGAAGATTTCGCAACACCAAACAATTACCAACGTGGAAATCTATTGCGAATACAGGCACAAATGAATTTTTAATTCTTTACTTTCTCTTTTCAGTAAAAAACGCTTTCATTAACTGACTGCACTCTTCTTGTAAAATCCCATTCGTGACGAGCGTAGTTGGATGATACAATGATTTCTCGTGTTGGCCGGCACCTCGATTTTCATCTCGTGCCCCAAAAACCACCTTATCGACTTGAGACCAGTAAAGTGCACCTGCACACATGCAACATGGTTCCAAGGTAACGTACAACGTGCACCCCTTTAAATACTTTGCTCCAAGGTATTGAGAAGCCGCGGTTATTGCTTGAATTTCAGCATGAGCTGTGACATCAGTTAACGTTTCCGTGAGGTTGTGACCTCGAGCGATGATTTGATTTTTGCAAACGACTACAGCGCCAACAGGAACTTCATCCAACGAAAAGGCATGCTTAGCTTCCACTAGAGCCTGCCGCATGAAATATTCATCATTGTATGGACTTAACATCGAATACAAGAATAAGAACTATCCGAAAAACTCACAAGGAATTGTGCAGAAGATTTTTGGTTACACATGAATTGCCTCTATTTGATGAAGTACTTTCCCCAAATGGAAATAATTGATTTAATTATCCTAATTCCTTTGATTTACGGCGCTTGGAAAGGTTTCAAGAAGGGCTTTATTATGGAGTTATTTACAATTCTAGCATTATTGATTGGGTTGTATGCAGCATTTCATTTTTCAGATAAAATCACGGAAATGATCGTAGGCAAAACACATGAAAAACCGGGATATCTTCCAGCAATTTCGTTTTTACTTTTATTCCTGGCTGTTGGGGCGATGGTTTATTTTGGTGGAAAAGCATTGGAGCAAGTTTTGAAAATAGCCCAATTGTCTTTTTTAAATAAAGGAATAGGCGCGCTAATTGGAATCTTAAAGTGGGGATATTTAATTGGTTGCGTATTTGTTTTTATTCAATCGATAGATACGAATGAACGGTTCATTACAAAAAAGAACAAGGAAAACGCGATACTTTATCCTGCTGTTACGGGATTAGTTTCTATCACCATTCCTGGTGTAACAAAAACACGGATTTTTGATTATATGGATTCACAAGCGAAAGCAAAGGAAACTAAACTAAGTGTGGAACAAGTAATTCGAGTGAAAGAAATTACTGATAGTTTGGGAATTCAAGCGAACGATGCAAAAACGATATTGGAAATTCATAGGAAGTATGGGAAATAGAATTTTAATTTTTATTGTTTCTTTTTTTTGTTTGCAATCCATAAGCGCGCAGGGTTTATTTAATACGAAATCCAAAAAGCAAAAGACAATCGTAAAGACTGGGCCTTATTTCGGTGTTCAAAGTGGTCGGTTTTATGCGGGCGAAATTGGAGCTGAACGACAATGGAAACAAGGGAAATTGATGAGTCCAAATACACATGCCATACATTTTGGCGTTAACTACACCTATGATTTTTCCAGATGGAATCCGGTATTGGGATATGACTTGGGTTATTGGTTCAGAGGTAGCAACGTAGGTATGACTTTCGGGGGAACTGTTTGTATGCGAACCAATTTTCAAGACTATCGCTTTGGAATTACGCCAACTTTGGGTTATAAGGTTTGGCAATTGCACATTCAAACAGGGTATCATTTGCTCTACCCATTTTATGCGTTTGATAAAACCACCTTTGACTCCAATACCATTTTCTTAAGTGCACGATTTGTATTAATCAACGATCGGGAAGTAAAAAAGAAGGACAAAGATTAATTATTCCTGTACTTTCGGAGCTAAGAAAATTGTTCAAAAATCTTGAAAAGTTGAACTTTCAGAGCCTTCTTTTTGATGTAACTTCGTTTCACTGAATATTTATTCATCACGATGAAACAATACCACGATTTACTCGAACACATCCTTCAAAATGGCGTTAAGAAAGAAGATCGCACCGGAACAGGAACAATTTCCGTTTTTGGTTATCAAATGCGCTTTGACCTAAACGAAGGTTTTCCTTGCATTACGACTAAAAAACTCCATTTGCGTTCGATTATCCATGAGTTATTGTGGTTCTTGAAGGGAGAAACGAATATTCAATACCTGAAGGAAAATAATGTTTCCATATGGGACGAGTGGGCCGATGAAAAAGGGAATCTAGGCCCTGTTTATGGATCGCAATGGAGAAGTTGGCCAACCGCTGACGGACGTCACATCGATCAAATCAAGCAAGTTATCGATCAACTGAAAAACAATCCCGATTCAAGACGCATTATTGTTTCCGCTTGGAATGTGGGTGAAATCGAAAAAATGGCTTTGCCTCCGTGCCACGCGTTTTTCCAGTTCTATGTCGCCGATGGAAAACTAAGTTGTCAATTGTACCAGCGCAGTGCGGATACGTTTTTGGGTGTTCCGTTTAATATCGCATCATATGCCCTCTTAACAATGATGCTAGCACAAGTTTGTGATTTAAAACCTGGAGATTTTGTTCATACATTAGGCGATGCACATTTGTATTCGAATCACTTGGAACAGGCTAAATTGCAATTGACAAGGGATTTCAGACCTTTGCCTCAGATGAAAATCAATCCAGATGTGAAAGATTTGTTTGACTTTAAATTTGAAGATTTTGAATTGGTCAATTACGATCCACATCCACACATTAAAGCTGAGGTAGCCGTTTAGCATGCAAGTTTCGCTCATCGTCGCTATGGATTCAAATCGTGGAATCGGGAAGAACAACGATTTGATGTGGCATTTGCCTGCCGATATGAATTTCTTCAAAGAAACGACGAAGAATCAAATTGTGGTAATGGGAAGAAAGAATTATGATTCAATCCCGGAAAAATACCGTCCGCTGCCAAATCGCTTGAATGTCATTTTAACTCGTAACAAGGATTTTAAGGCTGAAAATAGCTTGGTTTTCAATTCACTCAATGACTGTTTGGATCATTTCAAGGATGAAAAAGAGCGAAAAGTATTCATCATTGGTGGCGGAGAAATATATAAGATGGCGCTAGATTCAAACTGTTTAAATGAAATGTTTATCACTTATGTTGATGGTGTCTTTGATGCAGATACGTTTTTTCCAGAATTTGATGAAAGCATATGGAAAAATGAGGTTATTGGCAGTCAATCTATAGATGAAAAGCACAAATGCTCATTTGAAATACATCATTATTTAAGAAAGTAAGTTGTAATTATTTCAATGGAATTCCTCTTGAACTAACAGGTCCTGAAATTTTACTTTTTTCCAAACTAAAACTGAACGTGCTTCCAACGTTTTCAGTGCTTCGAACATTAATTGCTTGACCATGTGAGTCAAGAATGTTCTTGACAATCGCAAGCCCAAGCCCTGAGCCGCCTTCATTCCTGTTTCTACTTTTTTCAACACGATAAAAACGTTCGAATAAACGAGGAAAATGTTTAGGGTCAATTCCAATTCCGTTGTCGCTAACTTCGATAGTAACGAGATTTTCAAAAACCATCAGGTTTATTTCGGTTTTACCATTTTCCTTTCCGTAAGCGATAGAATTGTTGATGAGGTTGGTTAATACCTGTCCGATTTTGGTTCGATCCGCTAGAACATGAATAGGCCCATAGTCTTTATTCAATACTAATTGAATACGCTTTTGTTTCGAATTTAATTCCAACGTTTCAAAGATTTCTTTTGTTAATTCAGTAATATCAAACGACCGTAATTCAGGCTTTAAATCCTCAACTTCCAATTTCGCAATTTGATCCAAATCCTCGAGAATCCCTACCATTCGATCGGTAGCTTTGTTAGCGCGTTCTAAAAAAGAGCGGTTTATGTTTTCATCTTCGAGCGCTCCGTCAAGTAAAGTTGAAATATAGCCTTGAATTGAAAAAACGGGAGTTTTTAATTCGTGTGCTAGATTCCCTAAAAATTCGCGACGAAACTGCTCTTGTTCTTTGAGTTTTGAAATTTCAGTTGTGCGATCCTCTTTCCAACTTTTAACATCGGATTCTGCTTTTTCTATAACCTCATCAATTGTGGATTTTTTATCCAAATCAAGCCCATTATTTACTTGAATTGACCGATAAATTAATGAAAGTCG
>JBEIKF010000017.1:0-12365 GCA_040379905.1 Crocinitomicaceae bacterium | reverse complement strand
TGGAGTATATAGAGCAATGAGTAAAATGTATATAAGAGTAGTTTCTGGAAAGATTGTCGAATTGTCTGCAAAGCAAATAGTGGAAGAGTTATCAAAGTAAAATCGACTTTCCATACCCCGGATAGTAGTGGAAAGCCTTTGAGCGAAGCGAGAAGCTTGGAGCGGATAGCCGGAAAAGGTCTAAAATGTCTGCGACGAATGCCTTTGGCGAATGCTTCGCGAATGTGCTTCGCACGAGGGCGAATTGCTTCGCGAGGGCGATTCAATAGGTAAGAGGAGGTAAGAGGAGATAAGAAAAGGGAAGAATGTTTTCGAAGAATCCTAATTCCTTGCGAACTCGATGAGTGGCTTGTAGTTGTTTTGATCGGCTTCTTTTAGCGCGGTGAGGTAAGCAGTTCTCACGTATTCATTGGACGCATGTAGATAATGCGATTGACCCCAAGAGAAAGAGGGTGCTTGAAATAGTTTCTCAACAATTAAATCCGCCAATAATCGACTGTGTCGACCGTTTCCATTTGGAAAACAATGAATGCTCACTAATCGATGCTTAAATCGGATAGCAATTTCGTCGGGAGGAAATGAATTGTGGTTTATCCAAAAATGGGTGTCATCAATTAATTTTCGAAGTTCAATTCCAATTAGAGGGACAGGAATTCCAAGATTTTTTTCTGATGTTCGAAATTTCCCAGCCCATTTCCAAACATCTCCGTACATCTTCTTGTGAAGAGACAGAATAAATTCTTCGGAGAGGATTTGATCGGCAGTAAATCGTTTTCTTAATGTCCAATGCAAAGCACGCTCAATGTTTAATTGTTCAAATTCATTGAGCTCGCTTTGTGTTGTAATGGTTTTAATTTTAAGACCATCACTTTCATTGGCATCTATTGGTGTTTGACCAGTGGAATATTCTAAATTCAATCCCATAATGTTTTCGGAAGTTCTTTGAGAATTTCTTGGGTGCGATCGGCAATTGCTTTTTCTATTCGCTTGTACGGAAGACTCTGATCTTCGAGTCGCATGTTCTGAGAAGTGCGCAACACAATTTCAGTAGCCATTTTTTTTGCCTTTTCTTCAACCAAATGCATAACGCTTCCTCCCTTGGGCACAAAGCCGTATACCAACTCCAGGTCTAATGCCTTCGCCACTTCATTCAGCGCAGAAATAGTTATAGCGCCAGTAGTTTCACGCTTTTCCATATTCTGAATACTTTGTTTACTCAGCCCCATTTTACGGCCAAGTTGCTCAAGCGACATACCCAAAGATTTTCGTATTGTTCTAATCCAACCAATTTCCGGACGAGCCGATTTATTCGCCTTTCCGTATGGTGAAAGTTTGCGTTCCAGTTGATCGAGATGTAATTGTTGATTTTTCATAAGTCAAATTATATAGTGACTAATACAACGCAAAAGTAATAATATATTATGACAAAAGCAAGTTTTAAGTAAAGAAATATGTTGACAAAAAATGAAGGCGAAGAGACGGTAAGAGAAGGAAACAATCACTTCGTGATCAATCTTTCAGATCAATCGCCTTGCGATCAAATCTTCGGTAAAAAGAATTACGAATCCCGATAGCTATCGGGAGGAATAAAACCGTAGGTTTTCAAATTGCGAAGTATACAGTTGCTTTGCCTTGTCCTTCTTTGGTTAGAATTCCATTGGCGACTAATTCTTGCAGTGATTTTTTAACGGTTGGTAAAGCCATGTCGAGTTTTTTTGCAATCTCTCCTGAACCGCAACCGGGATGATTTTGAATAAAGAAGATAATGCGCTTATCTCTTTGCGAAACGTTCTGTTCTGTTCTACTTTCTTCCAACTTAGCCAGTAACTGCTCTTGAATGTTTATGAGACAACTGATAAAAAAAGTGAGCCATGCGGTTACGTTTTCACCCGGTCTATTTTGCTGCGTTTGCATGAGCACTTTGTAATATTCTGACTTCCTACTTTCAATCTCATGTTCGAAACTGACGTATTGAATCCAGGAGTATCCGTTTTTCAAGAGCAACAAACTCCCAAGTAATCTGCTTAATCTGCCATTGCCATCTTGAAAAGGATGGATGCTTAGAAATTCGTAAACAAACACAGCTGCTTTAATCAATGGAATTGTCTCTTGATCTGAATGGTACCATTCGAACAACTGCATCATGGCGTCTTGTGTTGGCAAACCAGGATCAGTTGTTCTGAAGATGATCTGCTTTGTTCCATCAACCAAATTGGCTTCTACCGCATTACTCACTTGTTTGTAGTTTCCGCGATGCCACGAGTCTTTCTCGCCATGGTGCATAAGGATTTTATGCAGATTTTTTATTTGACTTTCAGAAATGCCAATGGATTCATGGTTTTCAGTTATGGTATCTAACGCTTCGAAATAACCCATTACTTCTTGCTGATCTCTTTCTTCTAGTTTTGAAATGGAAAGTTTTTCAATCAAGACAGCCACTTCGTCATCGGTCATTCTTGAACCCTCGATTCGAGTTGAAGCACCAACACTTCGCACAGTGGCAATGGATTTCAACTGCTTCAAAGAATGTCCTTCTCGCTTTTCAATTGTCGCCCACGACGCATCGAATCGGTCTATTTTACTCAATTCAGTCATGAGCTTCATGTCTAAATCGAGAATCAGAGTGTGTATTTTCAAACCCATGAAATATGCGTATTTATACGCAAATATACGAAAGTTATTTGATAACACTTAAGAGAAAATATACGAATTTATACGGAAATATACGAATGCCTTTGGCGAATGTTCTCTGAACGAATGCCCTTCGGGCGAATGCACTTGGCTGTGCGAGGGTTTTCAACGAGGGCAACTTCGTTGCGAGGGCAAATGGTTTTGCGACGGCGATTTCATCGCGAAGGTCTTTTGGACGAGGGTCTGCGACTTTCCAACAACGCAGTTTCAACAACGTAGTTCCCACAACGTAGTTCAATACCGAATAAACAGCATATAAACTGCATATAAAAGTTGGTGTTTATGCCAATAGGCCAATTCAACTTTGTGGAAAAAAAACATGGCGAAAATTAAAGTTGAAAATTCAGAAATTACAGTCATCCAAGAAGCAGGAGTTGATTTTATTTCATTAACTGACATGGCTTCAGTGAAAGAGAATCAAGCTAGATCTGCTGATGTTATTAAGAATTGGCTTCGAACCAGATATACTTTGGAATTCCTAGGCGTTTGGGAGCAGATTCACAACCCTAATTTTAAAGTGGTCGAATTTGACCACTTTAAATCTCATGCTGGTCTGCCAAGTTTTGTAATCTCCGTTTCGGAATGGGTAAACAAAACAAATGCAATAGGACTTATCGTTAGAAAGGGAAAATATGGTGGGACATTTGCTCATCCTGATATTGCATTTGAGTTTGGAACTGCGGTTAGTGTGAAATTCAAATTGTATTTGATCCTCGAATATCAGCGATTAAAGCAAGACGAAAAGAGACAGTTCAGCTGGTCAGTGAAAAGAGAATTAGCCAAAGTCAATTACCATATTCACACACAAGCTATCAAAGATCATCTAGTTCCAAAATTGTTAAGCAAAGAGCAGATAAATACAATTTATGCGAATGAGGCCGATGTGTTAAATATGGCCCTCTTCGGAATAGTGGCTGGCGAATGGAGAAGGAAGAATTCACATCTTGAAGGAAACATGCGTGATCATGCAAGTATGAATGAACTCATTTGTTTATCGAATTTGGAAAATATAAATTCAGTACTCATTCAAGATAATATATCGCAATCTTCGAGAGTTGAGAAATTGAATCAAATTGCTATTACGCAAATGACGATTTTACAGAATCTAAAAAATAATAAACTCTTCAATAGAACGGAATGAGAGGGGAAGAGAGGGGAAGAGAGGAAATGTGGCTTAATGGTGGCCTAAAAAGTAACAAGAAATCCTGAAACCGTTGTTTGACAATTGTTCCAGGATTTATTTCGTGGAGATAATCGGAGTGGCTAACTCGCCTTTCTTATTCTTGAATTAGACCAGTAGGCCTTAATTCAACCAATACTTTTCAACAAATTATTTACGAGTCGTATTTATGAAATAACTTACGCAAACAAAACCTAGAAACCATAAAGGGGCTTTTTTAATGTTTAAAATTTGATATGAGTTTTCCAACCAATATAGAAAAAGAGCATTTACTCAAAGCCATTCAAAAGATAGAACTGGAGGGTGTTACAAGTGATGAGGATTCTAATTATTACGATGTCAAATACGGTAATAAGTTTTATCCACCTAAGCTAGTCGTATCCTATGCGAATTTTTTTGCCAATGGTATCGAATTGGATAGGAAATCTTTTGAAGGAGGCACAGGGTCTCCTTGTTTCAAGCTACTTGAAAAACATGGGTTTGAAATTTTTACAAAGGAGTTAGAGGAGGTATTTTCACCTGATGAAGTGCGGAAATATATCAGTCACTTCAAAGATGATTATTTACTTGAGCAGTTTTTTCAATTTGCAGGTAAAGTTTTTCAAGACTGTGGATTTTCTGAATCGGATAAGAGAATAGCTTTTACTCTTCGAAAAAATGGTAAGTGGATAAGTTTAAATGTTGGGCGTAAGCTCATTTTAGCAGTTTATAGGTCTAATGGTGAAAATCATTTTTGCTATTATCTATCCGAAAATGATTTTGAGTGGGCATCGTCTTTACCTGGTTTCAAAAAGGCGCAAGCCTTTGGTACAAACCCTCCGGCTAGATTACTTTATTTTTCAGCGAATATTGAAACATTGAAGAATGTTGAGCTATTAGAAAAAGTGCGGACTGCAGTCTTAGATTGGTTACCATCTGTTGATAGCTCAGGACAGCCGGAAAGGCACAATCGTTTGCTATATAGATTAACAATCGATGACCAATTTCGAAAGGATTTTTTTAAGAACCAAGTTGTAAACGAAAAACGAGTTGTCAGCCCTAAGAGTAGATTAATAGAATCTTTCACAAAGGATTCCGCCAACCAAAACCTCAACTTCTCGTCTTACCTGACCAAAAGATACGTAGCCTCTTTAGGTACAAAACCATTTGTAATCTTCACGGGACTGTCGGGGTCAGGAAAGACCAAATTGGCTCAGACTTTTGCTAAGTGGATTTGTGAAAGTGAAAAGCAATACAAGATTATTCCCGTTGGTGCGGATTGGACGAATAGGGAGCCTCTTTTGGGTTATCCGAATAGTTTGGATAACAGCAAATACGTTTTGCCAGATAACGGCGCGTTGGATTTGATTTTGGCTGCAATAGAAAATTCGAAAGACAAGGAATTAAAGGATTGTAATCCTTATTTCATGATTTTAGATGAAATGAATTTGAGTCATGTAGAGCGCTACTTTGCCGATTTCTTGAGTGCCATGGAGTCGAAAGAACCCATTTCCTTGTATTCCGGAAGTGAGCGTAACGATGAGAATGGAAGAGTTATTCCGCAGACGATAACACTGCCATCGAATTTGTTTTTAGTTGGAACAGTTAACATAGATGAGACTACCTATATGTTTAGCCCTAAGGTATTGGATAGGGCGAACACGATAGAGTTCAAGGTAGATGTAGATGACATGAAGGTGTTTTTCGGTACTGAAAGCAATCTTCCTCAGGAAGAAATAAATGGCAAGGGTGTTAGCTTTAGCTCCGAGTTAATGAATTGGTTCTCGAAAGAACCTCAGCAAGGCAAAGATCGAAGTGCACAGTTAATGGCATTTTTCAGAGAGCTAAAAGGTGTGGGTGCCGAGTTTGGTTACCGAACAGCGGGAGAGATGGTTGAGCTCATGAATAGATTGGATGACTTGGGAATGGATACAACTCAAATGGAAGATTCATTAGATGTGGCAGTAATGCAAAAGTTGCTACCCAAATTGCACGGCTCTCGTTCGAAATTATCTAAGGTTATACCTATTTTAATTTCATTGTGTTTAGATGCGAAGGAGCAGGCAAATCAAGAATTGATAAGGAAATTATTAGACGATTATCGCCAACAGAAATCTTTTGTAGAGGATCAGAAAAGAATAATTAAGTTGAAGTTGTCTGCAGCGAAATTGGCTAGGATGCACACAAATGCTATTGAGAATGGGTTTGCAAGTTTTGCGGAGGGTTAGGTAATTTTTTTTAATTGGCGGGCCTAACTAGAACTGATCTGTCTTTTCAAATAACAAATGATAAATAAAATTATTTCATAGTGAAATGTTTGAACATTTAAAAAACATACCATCGGAAGAGACACCTCCAAAAGCAGGTGCAATGATTAATACATTTAGAGCATTTGGATATAATTTACAAACGGCAGTGGCTGATATTCTGGATAATAGCATATCAGCAAAAGCAGAAAATATTTGGATCCAATACGAATGGAATGGAGAGAAATCTTGGGTCTCAATAACTGATGATGGAATAGGGATGAACAAAACTGATCTAATTTCCGCAATGACACCAGGAAGTAAGGATCCGCAAGAAGAAAGGGCTGAAAATGATTTAGGGAGATTCGGTTTAGGACTCAAAACGTCTTCTTTCTCACAATGTAAGGCGTTAACGGTCATTTCAAAGAAAGCAGAGCATGCCGTTATAAAGCGTCATTGGGATTTAGATTATGTAAATGAGACTGGTAAATGGGTTTTACTTGATTATTTATCTGATTCTAAATTTGCAGAACCATTAACTCAACTGAAACAAGGTACAATCGTTTTATGGGAGAAATTAGATAGATTGGTGGGGAACGCAAATAGAGAAAATCAATCAGCGTTAGACGTTTTTTTATCCGAATTTGAATCTGTTGAAGATCACCTAAGTCTTGTTTTTCACAGATATCTCGAACAGCACAAGATTAAAATATTTGTCAACGGTAATAAATTAGAGTCTTGGGATCCTTTCATGAAACTTTCAACAGGTACCCAACTCTTGGCTAAGGAATCATTAGATGGGGCTCAAGTTCAAGTGAAATGTTACGCATTACCACACATCTCTATGCTATCAGAAGAAGAGAGGAAAAAGTCAAAAACAGATGAATGGTATGATTTGCAAGGATTTTACATTTATCGTCAAAACAGACTATTGCTTCACGGTGATTGGTTGGGTCTTTTTTCAAAAAATGAGCATTTCAAAAATGCACGTGTTCTGATAGATATCCCAAATAACTTGGATCATGAATGGAAAATTGACATTAAAAAAGCTACTGCCACTCCTTCATTAGCGGTTCGTAAAGACCTTATACGTTTGGGTAAAATGACTCGGTCAAGAGCTGCGGCAATTCATAAATTCAGAGGGAACCAGATTATGTTGGACGATTCTTTTAAAAGTTTCGATTTCCAACCAATTTGGAAAGCAAGAAAAGCAAGAGATTCTCGACATTATTACATCAATGAAGAACACCCAATAGTAAGTAACTTGTTGACTAGCGATCAGATATCAAGTAAAGATTTGAAACGACTTTTAAAATTGATAGGAGAAACAGCTCCAATAGAATCGATCATACAATATCACAGCGAGGAACCTGAAAGCCATGAACTTAGGGCTGTCTTTAAAGAACTTGATCAAGCAACAATTGAAGTAGCAACAATGATGTTTGATTCACTCAAAAAGCAAGGAGTCAGCAGGGAAATTGCAGTAAAACAAATTTTTAACATCGAACCATTCAACCAGTTTCCTGAGTTGGAACAATATCTTCATTAATGGATCAATTTAACAGTGCACGAAGTGTTGCTCATATTTTACTGGCCCTATATAAAAAGGAGGATCTTAACTCTGAAGTCCTAGAATCGATCATAGGGAACGTTTTCAGAATGCCAGGTTTTGATCTGGTAGATAAAGAAGAATTATTGGCTCAGCTTGAAGCGGATTTGAATATATATTCAGGCAAAGCAACTGAATTGGTTGAGAAAGAAGTGATCCCTTGGCTAAATGCAGAAAAGGCAAATATCAAGTGGAGTCTTTGGGATCGTTATAAAATGTATTTAAGGGCTAAGGATGCTTCATTTCCTATCGATTCTGTCGATGACATTACTGATAGAATCTTGGATAAATGTATTAATCCAAAAACTTCAGGAAGTTGGGATCGGAGGGGAATGGTTGTAGGAAATGTTCAATCCGGAAAAACGGCGAATTATACTGGACTCGTGAATAAGGCGACAGATTCTGGTTACAAACTAATAATAATTATTGCGGGCATTCATAATAGTTTGAGAGCTCAAACCCAACTAAGAGTTGACGAGGGGTATATTGGCAGAAAGAGTGCAGATTTTATAAAAGCAAAGAAAAATGTGAAAGTGGGGGTAGGAGCTTATGATGTAGAAACAGAAATTTATTCTTACACTTCTTCTGACGATAAGGGTGATTTCAGCAGATCTATTGCATCAAAAATTAATGTTCCAATAGGAGGCAACAGTCCAACAATCCTAGTTATCAAGAAGAACAAGAGCATTCTAGAAAACTTAATATTATGGCTAAATCAATTTGCAGATGATGTAAATGGAGAGCGGAAAATCATAAATGTGCCTCTTTTGGTGATAGATGACGAGGCAGATAATGCATCTGTAAACTCAGGCACTGAAGAAGATGTTAAAACGATTAATAGATTAATTAGAACGCTTCTGAATCTGTTCAATCGAAACACCTTTATTGGTTATACCGCAACCCCATATGCCAACCTGTTCATACCTTCCTCATGGAGCGAAGATCTTGAAACAAATGTGAAGGATCTAAAATTAAAGGTTGGAGAGGATTTGTTTCCGAGAGACTTCATAGTTAACATACCCCCTCCGTCTAATTACATTGGGGCAAAGCAAGTTTTTGGTTTTGTCAATGATAATAACGGAGAAGAACATGAAGGATTGAATATTATCCGTTACGCTGAGGATCAAGTACCGTATTTCCCAAAAAAGATCAATAAGGACAATAAAGATGACCTTCCAGATGATATTCCTACCTCGTTAAATGAAGCTATAAAGGCTTTCATCATTACGAATGCAGTAAGACGCGTTCGTGGCCATGAAAGGAAGCACTCGTCAATGCTCGTCCATGTTGCTTTGCGCGTTCAATGGATCGATCGCGTTGCATGGATAGTTAATGAAAGGTTGAGATCTTATAAAAATCAGATTAAATCAGGTCAGGGAAATATTGTAAGTGAACTTAGGGAGCTTTACGAAAAAGATTTTGTGCCAACAACAGTTGAAGTAAAGGAAAATATGCTTTATCATGATCCCAAAGTAAAAAGTCATAATTGGGAAGAGGTAAAGGAGCAATTGATTCCGGCCGTATTAAAAATCGATGTTCGTGCAGTTCACGGTGTTAAAAATACAAGCCGTCTAGAATATGACGGTATACAAGAATTAAATTACGATGATTACAAAGAGAATGGTCTATGTGTTATTGCAGTTGGGGGTAATAAATTAGCACGAGGGATTACTCTTGAAGGCCTTTCTGTAAGTTACTATTTGAGAACTACCAGAATGTATGATTCATTGATGCAAATGGGGCGTTGGTTCGGGTATCGTCCAGGATACGTTGATTTATGCCGATTATACACTACTTCTGAACTTGTCAATTGGTACCAGCATGTCACTATGGCCACTGAAGAGATGCGAGCTGATTTTGATAAAATGGCATCAAACAATTTGAGACCACAGGACTACCAATTAAAAGTAAGGACTCATCCTGGAATGCTAATGATTACCTCATTGGCTAAAATGCGAGAACATGAAAAAATTACTATTGGTTTTTCGGGTAAACTCATACAGACATATGCCTTTCATAAAGATCATTTGTCAAGTAATTACATTGACTTCAAAAATTTGTTGGGCAGACTTATGGCTCCGAAAGAGATCAAAACGAAGGGCGGTGCAACGAATGCTTTACTTTGGGAAAATGTTAATAGTGAATTGATCGGAGACTTTTTGTCAACATATAGAAATAATTATCATAAGTTCGAGATTGTTAAATCTTACATTGAAAGACAAAACCAATCTGATTTATTAAAAATATGGAATATTGCTGTTTGGGTCAATTCAAAAAATGCAAACAAATCAATTCTGAATTGGTCAAATGGGTCATTTGAAGGAGGACTCGCAACTAGAACTTTCCTTGGTAATAATACATCAGAGTTAATTGTTGGCGGTGGTAAAAACGCAATATTGGCCAAAGAACAGCGCATTGTTGATCTTGATATTTCGAGAGATACATCTGAGGAGGAAATTAGAGAAATCAGAAAAAATCTGTCCAAACCGTTGTTGGTAATAATGCCAATAGATCCAAGTCAATATAACATTGATAAAACCCAACCTATTATTGGATTCGGCATAGTTTTTCCTTCGATCGACAAGGAAAATAAATTCGAATACGCAGCAAGACCACTTCGTGATTATGAAGAGGAATTGCAGCAAAGTGATGATCCGGCAGATGAAGAATAATCTCAATGAAATATGGAAAAAGCAGTATGATACAGGTGGTAATCATATTGAAAGACAACAGATACAATTAAAAAATGGTCTGATTTGTTTTGTGGGTACAATAAGTGTTTCAGATTCAAGATTATTCCAAATTCGGATAAGCAAAAGAATTCCATTTGAAGACAATTATCTTAAACGTTTCCATGGGGTTGAAGTTAGAGTAATCTTAGAAGATAGCGAATTTAAATACATTTCAATCATACTCTCTGATACAGAGCTTATGGATGTGTTTTCAATGTTCATTGAGGATTTGGTTGAAGCACTTGACAATTTAACTGTCGAAATTGACGTCCCAAATTGCGTCAGCGAAAAAATAAGTAATTGGGCTAAATTATTCGCCAAATTATCGGGACAACTTTTATCAATTGAAGAGCAACGAGGTCTTTATGGTGAGCTTACAGTTCTTTTTGATATTCTTAATATTTCGCATGATCATGTTAAATGCATTGGTTCTTGGACTGGCCCTGAAGGTACAAATCAAGACTTTTCAAATGATTCAACAGCACTTGAGGTTAAAACAACAAAAGCTACGGCTCCTTCTGTAAATATTTCTAATGAATTGCAGTTAGATTGGACAGTACTTTCAAATTTATTTTTGGCAGTAATACATGTTGATGAAATTAATAATGGTTCATTTTCACTTGAAAAATTAATAGTTCAGATCAAAGAACTAATAAATAATCAGCCAAATCTTTTAACGTTGTTCGAGGGTAAATTGCATCGATTTGGAATTCCTTTGGGTGAGGAAGTCAATTATAATAAAATCGGTTATGTGATCCGTTCAAAGAAATTCTATAGGATACAAAATGGTTTTCCAGTAATAATTAATTCGACTCTCAATGAACCGGCAATTCACAATGTTAAATATCAGATAGACGTTTCATCTTTTGTAGACTTTGAAACGGATTTTGAAACTATAAAGAAAGGTTTTATATGACTTCAATGAAAGGACATACAGATTTTGAATTGGAACAGTTCGTTCATGATCTATATCACGAAGTGAACGCACTGGCTTTTTCGGATGCCGATGGCTCATCAAAAGAGGAGAAGTTTACGGAGCATATTATGGGAGTTCTGGCTGAAGCTGGTGAAACAGAGGGAGTGAAATTATGCACTTTTGCGAAAGAAAATAGATTCGAAAATGTAGAATTAAAAATCAACGGGTATTCCATTGAAGATGGTTATGAAAGTATTGATCTATTCGTTACCAACTATGTTGATTTGAACAGAATTTTTGAACTTAAAACAGCTGATTTTAAAAATTTGGTCAACTGGGGAATGAAATTTCTGAATGTGTCATTAAAAGGATACGATAGTGAAATTGATCCAGCAAATGAGGCTCATACATTAGCGTCGATAATCAGAAAATACAGAGATGATTTAGTTCGAGTGAACATTTTCCTTCTTTCAAATGGAAATATTCCGTTCGATGCCCCAAAGGACAACGAAATAAAAGGATTTGAAGATATTCAAATTAACATTCATATATGGGATCTGGAACGTATCCACCGATTGTCTCAGTCAAAATACAATCGTGAACCGATTGAAATTGACTTCAAAGAAACTTTAGGTGTGACGATTCCTTGTTTGGCTATGCCGTCTGATCAGGAGCTATATGAATGCTATTTGGCTATTGTTCCGGGCTATACTCTTGCTACTCTTTATAGAAATTATGGCACTAGATTATTGGAGAGTAACGTGAGAGCATTCCTCCAACAAACAGGTAAAGTCAATAAGGGAATCCGAGACACAATTAAGGAGGAACCGCACATGTTTCTTCCTTACAATAATGGATTAGCCACAACCGCAATGAACGTTCGAACTGAAGTTATTGATGGTAAGCTTTCAATCACTGCGGTGAAGGATTTTCAAATAGTTAATGGTGGACAAACAACAGCTTCACTTTTTCATACATTGAAGAAATTCAAAGCAGATTTATCCAAGGTTTT
>JBEIKF010000016.1:0-12665 GCA_040379905.1 Crocinitomicaceae bacterium | reverse complement strand
GACAAAAATGACATCCAAGCCAATTGACTTAAATACATGCGCAACCGCTTTCGAAGCTCCACCTGTTCCGAAAATTAGTGCACGCTCGTGATGAAACGTCAAAAATGGTTTGATACTTTGATGAAATCCGTAAGCATCTGTATTATAACCAATCTTTTTTCCATTTTCAAATGCCACAACATTTACGGCACCAATTACTTTAGCTGATTCATCCAAATCATCCAAATAAGGAATAATTACTTCTTTGTATGGAACTGTAACGTTAAAACCACTTGGATCCAGACTAAAAATCTTCTCTACTTCTTGAATATTTTCAATTTCAAAAAGTTGGTATTGTGCATTTATTTTATGCTCTTGAAAGTACGATTTGAAAAAATCAGGAGAAAACGAATGTTTTAATGATTTGCCGAGAAGTCCGAATATTTTTGCCATTGAGGCGAAGATAAACAAAAAAACCTCAGAAAATTCTGAGGTTTTGTACCCGGGGTGGGAATCGAACCCACACACCGTTGCCAGTACAGGATTTTGAATCCAGCGCGTCTACCAGTTCCGCCACCCGGGCATTCATTACTGAACAACGAGGGCACAAAGATAAAATAATTTTTAATTATGAAACGATTTCAATTGGAATCATTGATAAAATCAATCCATTCCTCTACATTCTTGGCATCTCGAATGTTAAAATCACCGGAATCTTCCCTTCTAAGTGCAATCAAAGTGGCTCCTGAATTTAGTTTTTGACCAAAATCACTTGCGATGGAACGAATGTAGGTTCCTTTCGAGCAACTAATTTTGAAATCAATTTCAGGGAAACGATCAGTAGTTAACTCAAAATAGCTCACTTCAATTTGAATTTGTCTCATAACAACTTCTTTTCCCGCGCGAGCAAAATCATAGGCTCGTTTACCATCGATTTGTTTTGCTGAAAAAATTGGAGGAATTTGCATTTGTATTCCCAAGAAATTTTTTCGAACGCTTTCGATTAAATCTGCAGAGATATGATCAGTAGGATATTCTTCATTGTACTCTGTTTCCAAATCAAAGGAAGGAGTCGTCTTTCCTACTAAAAAAGTTCCGGAATAAGTTTTAGGAGCACCAGTTAACGATTCGATTAATTTCGTGTGCTTACCTGTGCATATAACTAAAAGTCCCGTAGCCAATGGATCAAGAGTTCCTGCGTGACCAACTTTGATTTTTTTGACACCTAATTTACGTTTGAGGTTCCAACGGATTTTGTTTACAACGTCAAAAGAAGTCCAACCATAAGGTTTGTCTACGAGAATTGTTTCGCCTTCTAGAAAATTCATTAATTACTAAAATAAATCAAAAGAAAGGCTCCGACTAAAATTCGGTACCAACCCCATATTTTAAATCCATATTTTGCCAAGAAACCAATGAAAAAATTAATTGCAAAAGCTGCTACTACAAATGCCAAAACATTTCCTATAACAAAGGAAATAATATTTTCAGAACTCGCCAAAATCATTTCGTATCCTTTTTGCTCAATTCCTTTGTAATTCCAATCTTTAAGAAAAACAGAATAACACGTTACAGCTAACATTGTAGGAACGGCAAGAAAAAAACTGAATTCTGCAGCCATTTTTCGGGTTAGCCCTTGTTGCATTCCACCAATAATCGATGCTGCTGCTCTACTCGTTCCGGGCATCATTGCCAAACATTGCCATAGACCAACAGTTAGCGCTTTTTGAATTGTTACTTCCTCTTCATTATTTATTCTCGACTTCTTGAATAACCGATCAATAAATAAAAAAATAACACCACCTACGATTAATGCTATTGCGATCGGTATGGGCTTTTCCAAAACGGCTTCAATTTTATCATCAAATAATTTACCCAAAACCAAAGCAGGAATAACTGCAATTGCCAATTTGATATAGAATTGATAGGATTTGAAATCAAAAAACTTCTTCCAAAACAAAGCGACAACGGCCAAAATAGCGCCAAATTGAATGGAGACTTGAAACATTTTCACAAACTCATCTGATTCAATTCCCATAATGGAACTAGCAAAAATCATGTGTGCAGTAGATGAAATCGGTAAAAACTCTGTCAGTCCCTCGATTAAGGATAGAATTATGGTTTCGAGAAAAGACATTTTTATTATTTAGATTTTTTCGATGTCGAAGAAATTTCCTCCTTCGCATTATTCTCATTTAATGAATTCTGATTTGATGACTGTCTTTTCATAATAGAAAATAGAATAATCACATAGCCAGCAACGATTAAAATTGGTGAAACCGTAATGCGAATTGGACTGAACAATTCATCTTCCTTAAATTCATTTAAAGTTTCGGCACCACCTCCAATCATTAAAATATAGCCTAAAACATTGATTGCCAAACCAATAAAAAGCCATTTGTAATTTTTCGGATCAAAACCAAAATGTTCGATAGGATTCTTCATGTTTCGTATATTTAAACAAAAATAGGAATTCCTAATACAAGTCATCCAATTTCATGCGAAGATACTTGTTCAAAGCGAACCAAGTTGAAATAAATGTCATAAAAATTCCAATAATAATCATCGATCCAACAAGCATTAAAAAAGTGGATAGGCTGTAACTTATTTCAAATGATATCAAAACATTATTCCACGCATAGAAAACGGTTAACAGCAGCGCTAATCCAATTATAGCGGAAACAACACCCTGTAAAATGGCTTGCCAAAGAAATGGTTTTCGAATGTATGAGCCAGTAGCGCCAACAAGTTGCATTGTCTTTATTGTGAAACGCTTGGAATAGAGAGCCAAACGTATCGTATTGTTTATCATCGCAACAGCAATTATTATTAACAAAAGAGCAACAGACAAAAACAACAAGACAAACTGTTTGAAACCCAAATTCACATTTTCAACTGTCGCTTTATCATAATTAACCTCATCAATTTCCTCTTTAAATCTGCTGAAAAGTTTCTTTTTGATTCCAACCATTCCACTTTTATTTGCGAACTCTTCATTAGGGTGAAAACAAATCGTAGGAGGAAGTGGATTCTCACCACTAAAAATGGCGAGCATATCCTGTTCATTTTTGTTTTCTCCTCCAAACTCCTTAATTGCACTTTCCGGTGAAACGAAATAAACATCTTTGAATTCCTTCCAGGATTTAAGTTGAAGCTCAACTTGTTTAATATCGGCATCATTCAATTCTGATTTGAAGAAAATATCGCCTTGTAAACTTTCTTTGGCTTGTTTTTGAACACTTTGCAATCCAAAAACCCCACCCAAAACCAATCCAATCATAAAAAGCACCAAAGAAATACCAATTACTGTTGAAATATAGCTAGTGCGCAACCCTTTTTTACCTAGTTCTTCTGCATTTTCTGACATATTACGAAATTAGCTTAATCATCACGATGAAATAACGTGAACTTGAGAAGTATTTAACCGATGAATGTGGATTTTATTTTCTTCGCAAAGTTTCCTATAATCCTCTTGCGATTCTATCATTACAAATAGTAACTTGCAGAATTAATATCAATTCACTAAAAAAAATAGACTACTTTTATCTCCATGTCCACCACAACAAAAAGTTGGGTTTTGTTAATTATTTTAGCTTGCATCTGGGGAAGTTCCTTCATTTTGATGAAAAAAGGAATGTTTACAGAAAATAATCTGCCCATTTTTTCTAATTCACAAGTTGGAACTTTAAGAATGCTCCTAGCCTCATTGGTTCTATTACCTTTAACTATTATAAATTTGAGAAAAGTAAAATCAAAAAAAGATTTATTTTATTTTTCAATCGTTGGATTTTGTGGCAGCTTTATTCCTGCCTTTTTATTTACGTATGCCGAAACTGGGATTTCATCGGGATTTGCAGGTATGATGAATAGCTTTACACCTATTTTTACAATCATTCTTGGATTTATCATTTTCAATCAACGACTCAAATCAACACAGCTCTATGGTGCAATTATAGGAACCATTGGGATCGCCTGTTTGGTGTTTTCGGGAAAGCAAATGGCATTAGATGCAAATTGGAATCATTTATTAGCTGTCATCTTGGCTACATTCCTATATGGAATAAGCTTAAATACCATTAAACATAAACTTCAAGGCTACAGCTCATCCGAAATAACTTCATTGGCTTTCGGATTACTATTCATTCCATCCGTGGCCTGTTTTATTTTTTTCGATACAGAAAAAGTTTTTCTAATAAATAAACATGCGTATTCTGCTTTCTCTTACATTGCCGTTTTAGCAATAATCGGAACTGCATTTGCGACCTTTATTTTTAACGGTATACTCCGGATTTCTTCAGCATTATTCGCAAGTAGCGTTACCTACTTTATCCCAATTGTAGCGGTTTTTATTGGGATTTATTTCAATGAGAAAATCACTATTTTTCAAATTCTCTCCATGCTGATTATTCTGCTTGGAGTTCTAGTAGCAAATTATTGGGAAGTGTTGTTTTCGAAAAAAGGCATCGAATAACCATAATTCCTTTTGTTCGTTCAAAAAAAAGACCTATCTTTGTCGTCCGAATTAAAAAATTAATTTAAAAACAGCTATTATGTACGCAATTGTAGAGATAGCAGGGCAGCAGTTCAAAGTGCAAAAAGACCAAAAGGTTTACGTTCACCGATTGGCAGCAGAGGCGGGTTCTAAATTAGAATTTGACCGCGTGTTGTTAGTGGATAATGACGGAAAAATCAGCATTGGCGCCCCGGCTATAGAAGGTGCAAAAATCACCGCAGAGGTTATTGACCATGTTAAAGGAGACAAGGTTATCGTTTTCAGAAAGAAGCGCAGAAAAGGCTACAAAAAGAAAAACGGTCACCGTCAGCAGTTCACTGCAATTAACATTACAGATATTAAATTAAAATAATTCTTTTAAAGAACTAAATAAAAAAGAACGATGGCACACAAAAAAGGAGTTGGTAGTTCGAAAAACGGCCGTGAATCTCATAGCAAGCGTTTAGGTGTTAAAATTTTTGGTGGACAAGCTGCAATCGCAGGAAACATTATTGTTCGTCAACGTGGTACGCAACACCATCCAGGAGTAAATGTTGGAATTGGAAAAGACCATACATTGTTTGCATTAACTGATGGTTTAGTTGAGTTCCGCAAGAAAAAAGACAATCGTTCATTTGTTTCGGTTGTTCCTTTTGAGACTGCAAACGCTTAATTAGAAAATAAAATTTATGGAGAAGGCTACTCAAACGAGTGGCCTTTTTTGTTTGATTGACGCTATTTTTAAAACCAATGTTCATCAAATAAAAATTGTATGTAATTGCTTACTAATTTTATACCTATTATGGAGAAGGATGAACAAATCAAAGTTAATTCAATAAAGCGTTTTGGAAGAAAATTCTGGGTTAAATTCGTTTTAGCTTTATTGATTGTTCCAATTATCTTTTTGGTTACATTGACAACAGTTGTATATTTCAAACAAGAACAGATTGTAAAAGAGTTGATTACTCATGTAAATGAGGATTTCACTGGTCATATACAAATTAATGGGAGCCACATCAGTCCGTTTGCTGCATTTCCATACATTTCGATCGATTTAGAAGATTTAAAAGTTTTCGAAGGAAAAGAAAAGACAAAAAAAACTCGGATTTTACACTTTGCAGATTGCTTCATTGGGTTTAATATCATCGATATTATCAATGGAAACTATACAATTAAATCAATTAAAATTTCCAACAGTGATTTGCGTCTCGTTCAACACAAAGATGGGTCCTTTAATATTGCAAAAGCCCTTTCTTCAAAGAAACCCGTTGAAAAGGTTAAAAGCGACTTTAAAATTGATTTACAATCTGTTAAAATTTCAAATTTGGACGTTTCAAAGTTAAATGAAGCGAATAACATGTACATCGATGCCTTTATCGATGAAGCAAAAACAAAAGTTACTAGTAGTAACGAGCATTTTTACTTAGATCTTTATTCAAAATTCCGTTTGTCAATTCTACAAGATGGCGACTCCACTTTTATTAAAAACAAGCACTTTGAATTAGATACAGAACTTGATTTGAGTGAATTAACCAAAACGCTTACAATTCATCAAACCGAAGTTAATTTGGAAAATTCAAGTTTTGGATTTAGTGGTTCCATTGGTTTATCTAAAAATATTCCGTTAGACTTAAAATTTTATGGCGAAAAATCAAATTTTGACCTTGTTATTGCAATTGCACCTGAGGAAGTTGGACAAACTCTTAAACAGTTTGATAATCAAGGAAAAATATTCTTTGACGCTACTGTAAAAGGAGAATCAGCAAATGGTCATTCTCCTAAAATTGATGCGAAATTCGGTTGTAAAAATGGGTTCTTCAATAACCTAGAAACCGATAAAAAGCTCAATGAAATCGGATTTTCAGGATCATTCACTAATGGAAATCAAGGGGATTTGAAATCAATGGAATTGAACATTCAACAATTTTCAGCAAGACCTGAAGCCGGCAAATTTTCAGGTAAGATTTCCGTTAAAAACTTTGAAGAACCAGAAATCAATATGAAACTAATTTCTGATTTTGATTTAGACTTTTTGGCCAAATTCATCAACTCACGCGAATTGAGAGGTTTGGATGGACAAGTTAAGTTAACGATGAATTTCCATGACATCATTGATTTAAATAAACCCGAAAAAGCAATTGAAAAACTGAATGAATCCTATTTCACAGAGCTTTTAGTGAAAGACCTAAAATTCAACAGCCCAGACTTATCGAGTCCGATCAATGATTTAGATTTGAAAGCAAGTTTAAAGGGTCACAAGGCAAAAATTGAATATTTCAACACCAAAATGGGGAATTCAGATTTTCATCTAAATGGAACAATTAGTGATTTACCTGCCATTATTCATCATACCGACATTCCTGTAACATGCGATTTAAAAATTAACTCGAAAAAATTGGATATTCAGGAACTAACAAAATCGAAAACCGAACCAGGAATCGACGAGCAAGTTTCAAATATGAGGCTTGATTTGAAATTAGTTAGTTCTGCCAAAAAAATTTCGGAATCGGAGTACATTCCTGAAGGTGAATTTTTCATTGAAAACTTCTACGCCAAATTCAAACATTATCCCCATGCTTTTCATGACTTTCATGCAGATTTTTTTGTGGATAAAAAAGACTTAATAATTGTGGATTTTAAAGGAATGTTGGATGCCTCTGATTTTCATTTCAATGGTCAATTAAAAAACTATAAATTCTGGTTCCAAGAAGAGTTCAACGGTGATACGCAGATTGACTTTGATATTGATTCAAAAAAACTAAGGTTAGACAATCTATTCTCGTATGGTGGAGAAAATTACGTGCCCGAAGACTATAGACACGAGGAAATTGACAACATGAAATTCCACGGAAAGAGCATTTTACATTTTTCAAAAGGTCATTTCAAATCGCTTGATTTTGATCTATCTAATTTTACCGGTAAATTAAAAGTACATCCATTAAAAATGGAAAATTTCAAAGGACATCTATTCTTAGATAATCACCACATTCATTTGAGTCAATTCACAGGAAAAATGGGGCATTCAGATATTTATTCAGACCTCAATTACAATTTTCAAGATGCTCAAGTAAAAGGAAAAAACAAACTCGTTGTTCGTTCTCATCGATTAGATGTTGATGAGCTAACAAATTTCACAATCCCTCCATCCAAGAGTGAACCCCAAAAAGTCGAACACGATAAAGCATTTAGTTTATATGATTTGCCATTTACAGATATGGATTTCTCCTTAAATGTGGATCAATTGAATTACCACAAACACAAACTAAGTCAATTGAAAGCCAAATTTCACACAACGAAATCACATGAACTTGAAATCCAACAATTGGACTTACAGACTGCAGAAGGAACAATCAAAATGAAAGGAACTTTGAGCGGAAAAGACAAAAAACACATTTATTTCAGTCCGAATATTGACGCATCTCACGTTGATTTAGATAAACTGATGCTAAAATTCGAAAATTTCGGTCAGGATCATCTGGTTTCCGAGAATTTGCATGGTTATTTCAATGGTACTATAACCGGTAAAATACATTTGCACGCCGATTTAGTTCCAAAACTCGATGACTCGAAAATCAAAATCGATATGCTCGTCACCGAAGCGAAATTAGAGAACTTTGCACCTTTAAAAGCATTAGAAACCTATTTCGAAGATAAAAATGTGAGTAAAGTACGTTTCGATACGTTGAAAAATGAAATCACTTTTGATCGGGGAAAAATTATTATTCCAAAAATGACCATCAATTCCACACTTGGTTTCCTTGAGCTGAGTGGCACGCAATTCATAAATGATAAATTGGACATGGACTATGAAATTGGCGTTCCTTGGAAAATGATTAATAATGTTGCTGCAAACAAATTGTTCAAGCGCAGTAAAAAAAGTTTGGAGGAAGATGAGATTCAATTCAAAACGGAGAAATCCAAATTAGTTTATGTCACCGTTAAAGGTGGACTCGAGGATTTCAAAGTGAGTTTGGGAAGGAAGAAGAAATAATCATTTCCATAACACACTAGCTGAAGCTTGAGCAGTTGGCATAATTGTCAAATCATTGATCGTAACATGTGCTGGTCTAGTGACAACAAACAGAATTGTTTCAGCGATATCCTGCGCTACAAGTGGTTCATACCCATTATAGACAGAATTCGCAGTTTCGGAGTCACCTTTATATCGTACAATTGAGAATTCAGTCTCAGCTGCACCTGGAGCGATGTTGGTCACTTTAATTCCATATTGAACCAAATCAATTCGCATCGAGCGAGATAGCGCATCAACAGCATGTTTCGTAGCACAATAAACATTTCCACCCGGATAAACTTCTTTTCCTGCAATACTAGCAATGTTGACAATATGTCCTGATTTGTTCGCAATTAAAAATGGAACTACAGCCTTAGTAACGTATAACAAACCTTTAATATTTGTATCTATCATGCGCTCCCAATCATCCGTAATTCCTGATTCGATCGGACCTCTCCCCACAGCCAAACCAGCATTGTTAACTAATATATGAATGTTTGATTTAACCTCATTTGGCAGCGAATTAACAGATGTCAAAACATCATTTTCATTTCTGACATCCGTTTGTATGATTATAACTGTACATTTCTCTGAACTCAATTCGCCTTTCAGTTTTTCCAAACGATCTTGTCGACGAGCCATCAAAATCAGTGAATACCCATTTTGTGAAAGCACACGTGCCGTTGCCTCACCAAAACCAGATGTTGCTCCAGTTATAAACGCGAATTGATCCATAAAAGTAATTTACTTTGAGTGATTGACTTGGGTAACTTTTGACCATCAAAAAACATGAGTGCTGCGATCATTAAAAATGGAATAGCAGGAATTTTATAGCGCACAATTGCTCCAATGATTGGAGTTGTCAGCCCAATAATCAAAAACAAAATGATAGAAAACGTTAAACAGAAAATGACGAATTTCCATTCTCGAGGACGGATTCGTTTACCATAAAAAAAGGATAAAATTACAATTGCAATTATGAAGAGATTTTCTAGTAATGGTGGTATAAATAAAATCCCCTTCACTTCCGTCGGCCATGGTCTTGTAATCGCATTGATTAACGCATTTGGAGTCGCTTTGATGAAGGACCAAAAATTCGGCTCTAGGTAACTCATTTCAATTGCACTATTGACATTAAAAGCCTTGGAAAGATTTATAAAATCCCGCTGTTTATCCGCAATAATTTTCAAGAAATTTAAGTCTGGAAACACCCCAGCAAGTACATATCCAAAAAGGACTCCACCAATTATCATTGAAAAATGAACTAAAATTGTTCGTTTGGTATACTTGGAAATCCACCAAGCAAATACAGCTGGAACAAAGGCAACAAAAACATATAATTTCATCACCAACAAAATCCCGAGTAAAATAATCAATAAAGGAATTCGCTTCCATTCCCATCGATCAAACATTAATTTATGAAAATTCCACCCGAATAATCCCAATCCAAAAAGTAAAACGGATTCTTTTAAAATACCAGAACTCCAAAAAACGACGGAAGGAATTAAAAAAACCGCCAAATACGTTTTCCATTTACTTTTCGAATATTCAAAAAACAAACGCGCCAAAGAAAATGAACCTATGAATGCCAAAAAATTAAGTAGCAAACTATGAACGTGGTAGTTTCCAAAAGAAACGATTCTAAAAATTGCATTAATTCGAATTACCAAACGATTGTCATTTAACAAACCATTGTCATAGGCTCGATACCAATTGAACATTTTGGAATAATAATTCGACTTAAAATAGTCATTCTCACAAC
This sequence comes from Crocinitomicaceae bacterium, assembly GCA_040379905.1. Taxonomy (GTDB): domain Bacteria; phylum Bacteroidota; class Bacteroidia; order Flavobacteriales_D; family Crocinitomicaceae; genus UBA952. The sequence continues at coordinate 2,420 of JBEIKF010000016.1, read as the reverse complement.
CGATTCCAAAAAGCATTTTAAAAAAGTCACCCGGTTTTGTCCACAACGCGTCATACAAATACTTGCTATCGTCAAAATATTTAAAGGTATCCGCATCTCTTCTAACTGGGTAATAATAGGTGTAAAGTAAAAAAATAACGACTCCAGAAAACACTTTCAACAAGAAAGCAATACGCAAGGATGACGCACTTAATTGTGTCGTTTTGAAATAATTCAGTCGACCAATCAACCATAGAAAAAAGAGGATGAAAAACAATGGCCACAAATAATGAAAAACGTGCATTCTCGGCAAAAATAAGACTTTTGACTGCAAGAAATTCGCCAATTCGTCAAAAAATATGTGTTTTAATGCGACAATCTGTCAGAAATATCCTGCTGGCATAAGACTTGTCAAGTAAGTGCAAAAATAAATACTATGAGAACTGGTCAAATCAATGTGCAAACGGAAAATATTTTTCCAATTATTAAAAAGTTTTTATACTCGGATCATGAAATCTTTTTACGTGAATTAGTTTCAAATGCTGTTGATGCCTCCCAAAAATTAAAAGTGTTATCCTCAAACGGAGAATACAAAGGAGAGCTCGGTGATTTGAAAGTAGAAGTGATTTTGGATGTTGATGCGAAAACACTTACCATTCGTGACGCCGGAATTGGAATGACTGCTGATGAAATCGATAAGTATATCAACCAAATCGCATTTTCAGGTGCAGAGGAATTCGTTCAGCAATACAAAGGCAAAGAAGGTGCTGAGCAAATTATTGGTCATTTTGGACTTGGGTTTTATTCCGCGTTTATGGTTGCTGAGAAAGTTCAAATCAGAACCTTGTCAAGACACGATGCATCACAAGCTGTTCAATGGGAAAGTAATGGATCACCAGAGTATACAATTACTGAAATTGAGAAGGAAAGTCGCGGAACAGACATCATTCTTTATATTGCTGAAGATTCAAAAGAGTTTTTAGAGAAAGCACGAGTTTCCGATATATTAAATAAATATTGTAAATTCTTGCCAACACCTGTTTTCTTTGGAAATAAAACAGAATACATCGATTCTCCAGAGGGTGAAAAGGATGAAAATGATAAGGTAAAACGCGTTGCTATTGAAGTCCCAAATCAAATAAACAATACACACCCGGCTTGGACGAAAGCTCCTGTAGATTTAAATGATGAAGATTACAAAAACTTCTATCGCGAGTTATATCCGATGACCTTTGAGGAACCATTGTTTCATATTCATTTGAACGTTGATTACCCGTTTAACCTTACTGGAATCTTGTATTTTCCAAAAATCAAAGAAAATGTAGAAGTTCAACGAAATAAAATCAATTTATACTCCAATCAGGTATTTATTACGGATAGCGTTGCTGAAATCGTTCCTGAATTTTTGACACTTTTACACGGTGTTATTGATTCTCCGGACATTCCATTAAACGTTTCTCGTTCCTACTTACAAAGCGATGGTAATGTGAAGAAAATTTCGGCTCACATTACGAAAAAAGTAGCGGACAAACTTGCAGAAATGTTCAAGAAAGACCGTAAAGATTTCGAAGAAAAATGGAATGACCTTCAGGTATTTGTGCAATATGGAATGCTTTCAGAGGATAAATTCGCAGAAAAAGCGAAATCGTTTTCTCTTTTGAAAAATACGGCGAATGAGTACTATACGTTAGAGGAATACAAGGAGAAAGTAGCTGCTATTCAAACAGACAAAGACAATAAAGTTATTTTGCTTTACACGAATAATCCAGATGAGCAGTTTTCATTTGTGAAAAAGGCGAAGGATCGCGGTTATGATGTGTTGCATTTGGATGGACCATTAGCTCCACATTGGATTCAGAAATTGGAACAATCCATGGAAAATGTAAGTTTCGCTCGGGTAGATTCGGATACGTTGGATAAATTGATCAAAAAATCAGATGAACTACCTTCCAAACTTTCAAAAGAAGACGAAGAAAAGTTAAAGCCTGTTTTTGAAAATTCTGTTAATAAGGAGAAATTTACAGTTCAATTTGAAAGTATGAGTGAAGATGACGCTCCAATTATCATCACACAACCTGAGTTTATCCGTCGAATGATGGAACAACAAAAAATGGGTGGCGGAGGATTCTATGGCGCTTTTCCAGAAATGTTCAACTTGGTTGTCAATGCAAATCACCCGAAAGTTTCCAATTTAGTAAATAAAGATGAAGAAGCAAGAAGCGAAACTGTGAAACAATTAACTGATTTGGCTTTGTTAGCTCAGGGAATGTTGAAAGGCGAAGCCCTGAATCGATTTATAGAGCGGAACATTGAGCATATTGCTTAATTAACTAATTTTGCGGGGCATTTTGCCCCGTTTTTATTTTAATACTTTTCGGATTGTTTAAGTGGATTTTAGGTATTGGTGGTTTGGTTCTAACGCGTAAGATTGCAGTTGGAAT
>JBEIKF010000015.1:0-12750 GCA_040379905.1 Crocinitomicaceae bacterium | reverse complement strand
GTTCGGTATCTCTTTCACTTAATCCGGAAATTGAGATAACGCACGAAGTGAAAATTATAAATTACTAATACGAGCTTGTAGCCCCGCCGATGTTTTCAATCGGATGCCAAGTGGTTTTAATTTCCTGTAAATCAGATATATAGTGTAATCCTTGCGATTCTGTTTTATTCCAATCAGCTGCGAATTCATAAGTGCGTTTAAGGTTGTCTACTGCGGCTATTGATAAATTCTTTTTCAAAGAATCTTCTAAATGTGAGACAATCAATGCGTTTACGTCCATGTGAGAAGCTAAGGTAGGCGCCATTTCCTCAATTGAACCAGTTAACACATTTACAACCCCCCCAGGCACATCAGATGAATTTAAAACTTCCGCAAACGTAATTGAGCACAAAGGAATTTTTTCAGATGCCAATACAACAGCCGTATTTCCACCGCAGATTGCTGGTAATAGCATTGAAATGATTCCAATCAGTGAAGTACTTTGCTCTGCTATGATGCCTACAACACCCATCGGTTCACAGGTTGAAAAATTAAAATGCGCGGAACTAACAGGATTGACTGAACTCAATACTTGATTGTATTTATCGCACCAGCCGGCATAATAAACGATTCGATCAATACTCAAATCGATTTCCTTTTCCGCATTTGCTTTCGTTAAACCTTGGATGGTCAATTCTTGAATAAATTGATCACGTCTGCCTTCTAGCATCTCAGCAATGCGATATAAAATCTGTCCACGGTTGAAAGCCGAACGCTCTGACCAAGAACCAACTGCTTTTCTAGCTGCAACAACCGCATTTCGAACATCCTTTCGGGAGGACAAGCAAACATTCGCAATTGGATTTCCTTTTTTATCTTTTGGCGTGTAGTACCTTCCGGATTCTGTTCGAGGAAATTGTCCTCCAATGTATATTTTATATGTCTTTAAAATTTCCAATCTAGTCATTATTTCAATTTATTCTTATAGAAAATTCGCAATGTTTTCATGATGAATTAATTGTGATTTCTTATGATTAATTCTTCTCAAAAGTAATAATTTTCGCCGTCAGAAGAAATAAAATCTACTTAGGTTAATTTCTTAATAAATGGCATTAGAAATATGAAGGATTGGAGAGTTGAAAATGTGCAAATCTGAACTAAATATTAATTATTGCGAATGGGTCACTGCATAATTGCGAACGGATTAGTTGCGAACTAAAAGTTAGCAATTGGCAACGCCAAAGGAAGCATCAAAGCTAATTTTAGGTTTCGCCCAATTTCCTAAAATCCTAATGTAAATATCCTTAGAGTCTGTCGTTATTTGTCTTTAAGTCATTCACCTTTTAAAATCCGAACATCCCAAGGTAATTCAATCCCAAAATAACGCTAACTTCGCAGCCATTCATGGAATTACAATCTTTCCTGAAATTATTTGGCAAATTGGCCGCTATTGACCAGACAGCATCTGCTTTGAGTCTGGAGAAGGTGCGTGTCCACTGGAAAGGGTTGGTTGGCTCATCGAAAAGTATTGCAGCGGTATGTGTGGCACAACAAGTTCCCGGACACCACGTTTTTATCCTTAACGACAAAGAAGAAGCAGCCTATTTTCTAAATGATTTAGAAGGTTTGTTTCCCGAAGACAAACGCATTTTATTTTACCCTGCGTCTTATCGCGTCCCATACCAGCTTGAAGAAACGGATAATGCGAATGTGGTGACACGTGCCGAAGTTTTGGAACGAATAGCCAATGGTTCTAATGCATGGGTTGTTACTTATCCGGAAGCCTTATTTGAAAAGGTTCCTACCAAAAAGAAATTGGTAGAAAATACCTTACGTGTAGAAGTTGGAAAATCGTACTCCATCGATTTTATCAATGAACTTTTATTGGAATATCATTTTGATCGGGTTGATTTCGTTTATGAACCGGGCCAGTTTTCAATTCGTGGAGGAATTGTTGATGTTTACTCGTATGCCAATGATTTACCTTTTCGAATTGAGTTTTTTGGCGATGAGGTGGAAACTATTCGGACGTTTGATCCGGCGACGCAACTTTCAGTAAAAACGCATTCGTTTTTTAACGTAATTCCAAACATTCAAGGACAATTGACCTTGGAAGGTGTTGGTTCCTTTTTTGAATTTATTGGTAAGAATGCAAGTATTTGGTTGAGTTCGTTTGAACGCACAGAAAAAATCCTCGAGAAAGAATACAGCAAAGCTGTTGAAATTTATACGGGATTACCTGAAACAGTTAAGCATACCCTGCCTTCGGAACGTTATTTGAACCAAATTGACTTTAAAAAGGAAATTGAAGTTTATTCGCTCGTCGAGTGGGGGCCAGATTATCAGTTTAAAGCCACCGAAACCATTTCCTTTGATTTTCTTCCCCAACCAAGTTTCAATAAGAATTTTGATTTGCTGAAGTCCGATTTATTGGCGCGACAGGAATCGTTGTTTAAAAATCTGATTTTTTCCAATCAGCCAAGACAAATCGAACGACTTTATCAGATTTTTGAAGACATCGGAGGAGGCGTAGAATTTGCACCAATGAATTTGGCGTTGCACGAAGGATTTATCTCCCCGGAATTGAAGTTGGTTTGTTACACTGATCATCAGATTTTTGAGCGTTACCATCGTTTTCGTTTGAAAGAGGGCTTCAAGCAAGCTAAACAAGCACTTACTTTAAAGGAAATTTACAACCTGCAAAAAGGAGATTATGTAACGCATATCGATCATGGTGTGGGGCAATTCTCCGGACTAGAAACGATTGATGTCAATGGAAAACCGCAAGAAGCAATTCGTTTGGTATACAAAGACGGAGATGTACTTTATGTCGGAATTCACTCGCTGCATCGCATTTCGAAATTTACCGGAAAAGAAGGAACGGTTCCCAAAATGAATAAACTGGGAACGCAAGCTTGGAGCACACTAAAAAATAAAACAAAGAAGAAAATAAAAGAGTTGGCTTTTGATTTGATTCAGCTCTATGCGAAACGTCGAAGTCAACCCGGATTTGCTTTTGCACCGGATACTTACATGCAAAATGAGTTGGAAGCATCTTTTATGTACGAAGATACGCCCGACCAATACAAGGCAACTCAAGATGTGAAAAAAGACATGGAGGAATCCCGTCCGATGGATCGTTTAATTTGTGGAGATGTTGGCTTTGGAAAGACGGAAGTTGCAGTTCGCGCGGCATTCAAAGCTGTTGCAGATTCGAAACAAGTAGCTGTGCTTGTGCCGACAACTATTTTATCTTTACAGCATTACCGAAGTTTTAAAGAGCGCTTATCAGAATTCCCTTGCAATGTGGATTATATCAACAGATTTAAAAGTGCAAAACAAGTTACGGAAACACTAAAGAAACTTGAAAAAGGGGAAATTGATATTTTAATCGGAACACACGCCATTGTTGCGGAACGTGTTAAGTTCAAAGATTTGGGCTTGATGATTATTGATGAAGAACAGAAATTTGGTGTAGCTGTAAAAGATAAATTGAAAACCATTCGTGCTACCGTTGATACGCTAACGCTAACAGCAACGCCAATTCCAAGAACACTTCAATTTTCACTAATGGGCGCTCGTGATTTGAGCATTATCAACACGCCTCCGCCAAACAGACAGCCTGTTTTAACTGAAATTATTTCCTTTGATGAAGAAGTAATTCGAGATGCCATCGCCTATGAGGTGACACGAGGCGGACAAGTATTTTTTGTAAATAATCGCCTTTCCAACATTCGCGAAATAGCCGGAATGATAAGTCGTTTATGCCCAGGTGTTCGAGTTGGTATCGGTCATGGACAGATGGATGGGCCACAATTGGAGAAAGTGATGCTGGATTTCATCGAAGGCAGATACGATGTACTTTTGGCAACAACCATCATCGAATCAGGAATAGATATTTCGAATGCGAATACCATCATTATCAATGGTGCGGATAAATTCGGATTGAGTGATTTACACCAACTTCGCGGCCGGGTTGGACGAAGTAATAAAAAAGGTTTCTGTTACCTCATCGCACCTAAATTCAGTGTTTTGACTTCTGAAGCAAGAAAGCGTCTGGAAGCGTTGGTGCAGTTTTCCGATTTGGGCTCTGGATTTAACATCGCGATGAAAGATTTAGATATCCGTGGAGCAGGAAACATGCTGGGCGGCGAACAAAGTGGTTTCATTTCTGAAATAGGATTTGAGATGTATCAGAAGATTCTAAACGAGGCCATGAACGAATTACGCGAAAGTGAATTCAAAGAGCTATTTGATGAGCGGCAAACGGATACCTTTGGATCGTATGTCAACGATTGTATTTTTGAAACGGACATGGAAGTTCGAATTCCAGATGATTATGTAAACAACGTGAATGAGCGTTTGAGTTTGTATCAGGAATTGGACAACTTGAAAAATCAGAATGAATTGGATGATTATGCCAAGCAATTGGTCGATCGTTTTGGTCCCTTGCCTCGAGAAGTTAAAGAGTTGTTATTCTCCTTTCAATTGAGGTGGCTAGCTCAGGAACTTGGTTTGGAACGATTGGTTATCAAATCTTCGAAGCTCGTTGGATATTTCATTGCTAATCCGCAATCCCCATTTTACGAAACAGATACGTTTACCAATCTGTTAAATAAGATTATGTCCATTGGCGAAGGATATCGGTTGGTTCAGCAAAATGACAAACTTCGCATGGTCATAGAACCTATTCGTCACATCAAGGATGCTTTCGAAAAATTAACCGATTTGAAGCGTTAATCGTTTATTTTTCCGAGATTAGGAATAATTCAGTCAATTTGAAAGTTGGAATTCCTACATAAGCAACATTATATTCCTCGCTCTTGTCTGAGGATATTCCAATATTGTAGATTGAAGGTAAGCGAGGATTTTTTAACCGCGTGTTTTTCTCAATCGTGTTCCACATTTCAGCGGTATTTACATATGATTCATTTACTGTATTTCCTTCGAATAAATTTTCTAAAAAATCCAACACACCTCCGAAATAATTATTTGCATGGTAAGCTTTAGCTCCAGCCAAAAGAAATGGTGTAGCGGTTTCTACCACGCGTTCCTCTGCTGTTTCTAGATCAATATCTCCCTCATCATCCGCTGAAGATCCTGCTCCTCCGCATGCCGATTGATAGATTACGATAGCATCTTTTTTGAATTTTAATTCGTCAACAATTTGTTGAGCTGAAACAAATTCATCAACAACGAGACCTCCAAATCCACCATCTAAACCAAGTACTGTTCCATGTCCTGAATAAATGAAGAAAGTGCTATTTTCCGCCGCTTTTTTTATACGATTCCAGTTGTTATTACCGTCATAAAATCGATGTACTTTAACATTGTGAGATTCAAGAAATTCTGCAATTTCTTCAGTTCGTTCTTCATAACGATCACTTACATGGCTTCCAACGATACAAACTGCTTCAAGTTTTTTTGTAGAATAATTATTTGCTTGAGCGCGAGCACATTCTGAAAAAATAATGAATGCAAAAAATACAATCAACGGTTTCGACATGATAATTTATTTAGGTTTATAAAAATGAATTAAAATGTAGATTTTTGTCAAATGCTTTTTTTGACTATTAATGCAAATTTTATAAAAAAGTAACAAGTCGGAAATAAAAAACCCGCCTTAGAAAATTCCACGACGGGTCTGTTTGATTAGAGAATGTTTATATTGTTAAGACCTCGAAACTTTTAAAAAGTTGTATCGAATTCAATTGTTCTTAAATTTTATTTTTCATTGAAGAATATTTCCTCAAGGAATCTACCATTTGTTGTCGGCATATCAAAATTCATCATTTTGGAAATCGTTTTACTGATATCAATTAGTTCAGCTTCTTTCTTTACTCTTTTTCCTTTTACAACATCCGGCCCAAGCACCAATAAAGAAATGTGTCTGCAACCTGAGCAATTATCGCCATGATTTACAAAACCTGATTTCTTACCGTCCAGATGCCTGCCATGGTCGTTTGTAATGAATAATGTTGTTTTGTCTTTCAGGATTGGATTTGATTGAATCATTTTCCATAATGAATCAGTGTAATTATCACAAATTGTAATTGATTCGAGGTATTTTTTCCAGTTATTGGCGTGACCATAGACATCTACAGCTAGGAGATTAATTAACATCAAATGTGGAGGATTATTTCCAGAAACTAATTCCATTACTTTTGAGAATGTCTTGTCATCATTTCCATAGCCTATTCCTTTTCCATTGGGTCCGCAATAGGTTGACGCAACATATTTATTTTTCCATTTTTCATTTTTTGTATTTGCCAAAACATCTAGTTTTCCTTTACTTGCAACGATGTATGCGTCTGTTTTTGGTGCATTAGTCGCTTTTAAATAATATTGAAAAATTGAGGGTTTTTTAGGGAGACTTGTTCCAGAATTAGAAATTCGTTGATAGTTTCCAGTTGCCATTGCTGTGTGACCGGGAACAGTGAAAGTTGGGCCATTGTTTTTAAAATTCTCAAAGAATACACCTTCTTTAATTAGTTCTTTGCCCATTTTTGGAATGTATTTACACGTTGAATCACCAAATGTTTCTGAATAACGTGGTCCATCAATAACTAAAATGATAGAATACTTGGATTTGAAGTCTTGTGAAAGTAAAAGTGAAGACTTACCTAGTAAAAGAAGTAAAATCGTCAACACTAAAAGTTTATTTGTAAGTTTCATAGGATAAGTTGTAAAATTAAGAACCTTATTTGACTTTCCAATAAACAATCATAGCCAATCATGAAACTCTCTCAGATAATCTAGTGTTTTTTGTTCTTCGGTACCTACTTCAAGTTCTAAGTTATAGGTCCATTCCGCTAAAGGAGGCATGCTCATCAAAATAGATTCGGTTCGACCACCGGAATAGATACCGAACTTAGTTCCGCGGTCGTGAAGCAAGTTAAACTCAACATAACGACCCCGTCTAGTTAGTTGCCACTGTTTTTCGCGAGGAGTTGGATCTGAAACGGGTTTAAAATCAATTTGTTGTTTGTATAAAATGGGAAACAACTCACCTAATTCAATGCAAAATTGGAAAAGTTGATCTTTCGTAATCCCGCAACTTTCATCTTGGTGATCAAAGAAAATCCCGCCAATTCCGCGCGTTTCGTTGCGATGTGGAAGTGAAAAGTATTCATCAGCCCATGGTTTGAATTTCGAATAAAAATCGGGATGAAAGGCATCGCATTTTTGTTTCAGTCCTTGATGAAAAAGTTTTGCTTCGTCTTCATTCACGTAATGGGGAGTAAGGTCAATACCACCACCAAACCAATATTTACCTGAATTCAGTTCAAAATAACGAACATTCATATGGATAATCGGATGTCTTGGATGTTTTGGGTGTAATACGATGGATACTCCGGTCGCAAAAAAGGAATCGCCCTCCAAACCTAATTGTTTTCTCATGGAATCCGAAACGTTACCATGAACAGCAGAAAATGCAACACCACCTTTTTCAAGAATTTTACCATCAGTGATTGTTCGAGTATATCCACCACCACCTTCGGTTCTATTCCATGCATCTTCTTGGAATTTGCCTAATCCATCAATTTTTTCGAGTTCGTTGCAAATATGCAATTGTAATTCACGAAAACGAGATTCGATTATTTCCTTTTCCATTCAATTTTTTTCGATTCAAACTCTTCAAATTTCAGTATAAAACCATTTTTATTTTGAAAGCCATTGTTCGGATCTGATTGAACGAAATCGTAACCAGAAATTAGGCTTTGATTCGATTTTTTGCCAAGTAACAGATAAGATGCAATATTCATTGTAGCATCATACCCCAAACAAGCAACTTTGGTTAAATCAGCTCCATATCTGCTTCTGAAGTGCTTGTGAAAAGGAATGATTGAAGGGTCCTTGTATGAAAAAAAAGAAGGGCTTGCATAGTAAAAAGAGAACTTGTTATTTATCTCAGCATTTACTTCTTTGAATTCAGTCCATTCCTTTAAACCAAATAGAGTTACATTTTCCTTGTTAATATAAGAACTTAAAAATGAAAGCACTCTTTCTTTCTCCGTTGAAAGGTAAATGAAGAAAATATTGGCGCCCAGTTTTTCAAATTTTTTGTAGTCACTCCAAGTCGCTTCTATTATTCTTGGACGGCTTGCTTTCGTAGGCATCTCTTTGAAGGCTTTTAAGAAGGAATTATAGAAAATCTGATCTTCTTGTTTTTCACTTTTAATAATTACAATTTGTTGATTTTCGTGCAGATAATGGATTTCTTCAGCAAGAATTTGAACTAGAAACTCATTCGTGGGTGTTAGGGCATATGCATAGTTATTTTCATTCAAAAACGATGTAGGAACTGAAACAGGAAAAACAACTCGAACTTTATTCATTTTCGACCAAATGGCAACCTTCTCTGCTTCTTTCGATTGGAATGGAGCGAATATCAAATCCATCTTCTTCATTTCAGGTCTCGCTAATTGTTGATCAATGGTTTCTTTGCGTGATTGATAATCATAAACAAAAACTTCACCCTTTAACCCAATTTTTTCGAGAGTATCGAATGCCATTCGTGCTCCCATATAGTATTCCCAAGCAGCTGCCGTCATTGTTTTGTTTAATGTTTCAGTGGAATCAAGGTTAAAAGGTAAAAACAGGGCCACTTTGTATGATTCTTTTGTTTTGAATAATGGAATACTATCTTTTTTTGTTTTAGAAGGCGAGGGAACAGATCTTACAGGAACAGCATTCACGTTTTCTTTTTTTAATTCTATTCGGATTACTTGTCCAGGTGAAATTTTGGAACTTCTTAGGTTATTCAAGGCCAACAAATCCTCCAAAGAAACCATGAAACGTTTGGAAATCGTCGACATAGTTTCATTCTCCTTTACAACATGGGAAATAATTGAATCATGAAAAGACACAATAAACTTTTCTCGAACTGAGTCGCTGGGAGAAGGAATGGATCGAGTAGTTTCATCCTTCGATACACTTGGTAAATCAATCTGTATTCTTGGAATAGCGTTAACAATTTTAAGTCTCTGACCAATTTTGATTCCGGCTTCTGTTCCTGGATTTTTTGCAGCGATTGAATCAACTGCAACGTAATACAATTTTGCCAATGAAAAGAGCGTTTCTCCTTTCACAACGGTATGCATAATCGATTTTGTTATAATCGGTATTTGCAGCAATTGGCCTTCATTCATTCCACGTTCAATACCGGGATTTGCATTCAATATCTCTTCTACAGGGCATTCATACATTTGCTGCAATCCAAAAAGAGTGTTTCCTTCTATAATGGTATGTTGATAGAATTTTTGTCCATTGGTGACAACAACAGGAGCATATTTCTGAGACAACAATGTCTCAGATATTATAAGAATAGCAATTAAAAATAGAATTCGTAGCATATTTTATTCCCATTCAATCGTGGCAGGAGGTTTTGAACTGATGTCATATGTCACCCGATTAATTCCTTTCACTTGATTTATAATCCGATTTGAAATCTTGGCTAAAAATTCATAAGGTAGATGGCACCAATCCGCTGTCATGCCATCAGTTGAAGTAACAGCGCGCAATGCAACGGCATTTTCATAAGTCCGTTCGTCTCCCATAACACCAACTGATTGAATCGGAAGAAAAATCGCTCCCGCTTGCCAAACTTGGTCGTACAATTTATCCTCTTTCAAGCCTTCGATAAAAATTGAATCAACTTCTTGCAAAATTCGGACCTTTTCTGCCGTAACTTCACCCAAAATGCGAATTCCAAGTCCCGGTCCCGGGAATGGGTGTCTACCCAAAATGCGCGAATCGATGTTTAACGAGTGCCCAATTCTTCTAACTTCATCTTTAAATAGCAATCGAAGCGGCTCAACCACTTGTAATTGCATATAATCAGGAAGTCCACCAACATTGTGATGCGATTTAATGGTTTGTGATGGTCCACCAGTCGCAGAAACAGATTCTATTACATCAGGATAAATTGTGCCTTGACCGAGCCATTTCGCTCCTTCAACTTTTTTGGACTCTTCATCAAAAACATCCACAAATACTTTTCCAATCGCTTTTCTTTTTAACTCAGGATCTGTAACTCCATTCAGCGCCGAATAAAATTTTTCAGAGGCATCTACACCCTTTACATTCAGACCCATGCCTTTGTATGACTCTAAAACAGAAGCATATTCGTTTTTACGAAGCAAGCCATTGTCAACAAAAATGCAATACAAATTAGAACCAATTGCTTTGTGTAGCAAAACAGCAGCTACAGATGAATCAACGCCTCCAGAAAGACCAAGAATTACTTTATCATTTCCAAGTTGATCCCGAAGTTTTTGAGTTGTTTCTTCAACAAACGAATCAGGAGTCCAATCGCATAGGCATTTGCATATATCAACAATAAAGTTTCTCAGCAATATTTTACCTTCAGTTGAGTGGTAAACTTCCGGATGAAATTGAATTCCAAAAGTTGTTTCCCCCTCGATTTCATAACCTGCAACCTCTACATCTTCTGTACTCGCAATTATTTTATAATTTTCAGGAACAATTTTAATCGTATCACCATGCGACATCCAAACTTGTGAACCTTTTGTCATTCCTTTGGTAAGGATGTTTCCAGTGTCAACCTGCGTAAGATGTGCTCTTCCGTATTCACGAATAGTAGATGGAAGAACTTCACCACCAAAATGATGCGCTAGGTATTGCGCACCAAAACAAACACCCAACAAGGGTAATTTCCCTTTGATTTCATCTAAATTTGGCTTGGGAGAAGCGGAATCTCTAACCGAAAAAGGACTTCCGGATAGGATCACACCTTTAATATTCGGTGTTAATTCCGGAATTTTATTCCAAGGATGGATTTCACAGTATACATTCAACTCGCGTATCCTTCTCGCAATCAATTGAGTATATTGAGAACCAAAATCTAAAATCAAAATCATTTCGTGCATGGTGCAAAGATAGGTTTAATCTAAAAACGGTTGTTTGTTTACCAAAATCAATTACCACCATACTTTTTAACATCAAGTAACTTAATTCTACAATTAAATTGACTTAAATCGTTAACTTTGACATTCGCAAAAAAAAAGTCGATGATTGGTGATATTTTAAAAAAGATTTTTGGAGACAAAAGTTCAAAAGATAAAAAACTTTACTGGCCTTATGTAGAGCAAGCCACAGCAGCATTGAATACTGTTAAGAATTTATCAGACAATGAGTTAAGGGGAAAGACGAGTGAATTTAAAAAAATCATTTTAGAGGAGAAACAAGTTCTTGAAGATGAATTAACCGAGGTTCGGGTTAAAGCGGAAGATTTAAATACTCCAATTGAGGAAAAGGAGGAGCTTTTCGAGCGTGTAGAACGTTTGGAGAAACAAATTGATGAGCAAATTGAGCAAACGCTTTTGAAAATCCTACCCGAGGCTTTTGCAGTAATGAAAGAGACTGCTTTTCGATGGGCTAACAATGGGAAATTAGTCATTGACGCTCAGGATTTTGATCGCGAGTTGGCTGCAAAAAAGGATGGAATTTCCATTGAAGGAAATCAGGCGATTTGGCATAACGAGTGGACAGCTGCTGGGGCAAAAATCCAATGGAACATGGTCCATTATGATGTTCAGTTGATGGGTGGAGCAGTTCTGCACAAAGGTAATATCGCTGAAATGCAAACGGGTGAAGGTAAAACCTTAGTAGCCACACTACCAGTATATTTGAATGCACTTGCAGGAAAAGGAGTGCATGTTGTCACAGTTAATGACTACTTAGCTAAACGTGACTCGGAATGGATGGGTCCTTTGTATCAATTCCATGGATTAAGTGTAGATTGCATTGATAAACACCGTCCGAATTCACTAGAAAGGCGAAATGCTTATTTGGCAGATATCACATTTGGGACAAACAATGAATTTGGTTTTGATTACTTGAGAGACAACATGGCTGGCCACGTCGATGACTTGGTTCAACGTAAACATCATTTCGCGATTGTTGATGAGGTCGATTCTGTTTTAATTGACGATGCTCGAACCCCATTGATTATTTCAGGGCCTACACCAAAAGGTGATGAGCACGAATTTCATGAGTTGAAGCCGCGAATTGAAAAAGTTGTAAATGCTCAAAAACAATACGTTCAACAATGTTTGAACGACGCTAAGAAAATGCTTAACGCTGCAATTAACAATCCGCCGGAGGATAAAAATGAATCGAAGCGTTTGTTGGAAGAAGGAGGAATTGCTTTGTTGCGTGCACACCGAGGTTTACCGAAGAATCGGGCGTTAATCAAATTTTTATCGGAGCCTGGTATTAAAGTTCATTTGCAGAAAACAGAGAACTTTTATATGCAAGAGCAAGGCAAACACATGAAAAAAATTGATGTGGAATTGTTCTTTGTAATTGATGAGAAAAATAACACCATCGAACTTACCGACCAAGGTATTGATTTGGTTTCAGGGAAAGACGATCGTGAATTTTTCATCATGCCTGACATCGGTGCTGAAATTGCCAAGTTGCAGAAAGAAAATCTTTCACCAGATGTGTATTTGGAACAAAAAGATGCGTTGGTTCGTGAATATTCAATCAAATCTGAGCGTATTCATTCAATTAATCAATTGTTGAAAGCATATACACTTTTCGAGAAAGAAGTGGAGTATGTCATCATGGACGGCAAGGTAAAAATCGTTGATGAATCCACAGGTCGAATTTTAGAGGGAAGAAGATATTCAGATGGATTACACCAAGCAATCGAAGCAAAAGAAAATGTGGAGGTAGAGGCTGCAACACAAACGTATGCAACCGTTACCCTTCAAAATTACTTCCGAATGTATCACAAGCTTG
>JBEIKF010000014.1:0-12994 GCA_040379905.1 Crocinitomicaceae bacterium | reverse complement strand
TGGGATGGTAGCAATACCTTTAAAGCCATGGTTCATGAAGTGAATGGAATTGCAGGTCATGATGAATACAGTCAAAATAGTACGAAAACAGTTCGATTTGACGCGCCAGAACGAATCGATGGGCCATTTTTCGTTTGGCTGACAACCAATAATAAAGCGAATGAAAATAGATATCGTTTACAAGATCACGCGGGTAATGTAATTTTCGAGCGAAACCAGTTATCGAACCAAACTCAGTATAAAGACACTTTCAGTTTGAATCCAGGATGTTACTCCATTATAATTGAAGACACTGATAATGACGGCCTTTCCTTTTGGTATTCTTCACAGGTTGAAGGAGAGACTGCTGGCTCAATGCGTTTGAGATTGGTTGGAGGAAGTTACATTGAATTTTTCCCGGGTGATTTCGGAAACTACCACCGTTATGACTTCTCTGTTGGTTTCACAGCTGACGTTTCTGAAAATCAATTGAAACATGAGATAGCTGTATTCCCGAATCCATCAAATGGTATTACAACGATAGAAGTTAGTGGAGCAGTTAACAACGATGCTAAATTGGAAATAGTAGACTTGATGGGAAGATTTGTTTATGGAGAAAAAATGAATGCCTCAGCTAATTTCGCAGAGTCCTTTGTTGATGTTTCTGACTATAAAGCGGGAACTTATTTAATTCGTATCACAACTGGAGATTCTGTTTATACGAAAACACTTGTGAAAAATTAGAAGAAGTAATAACTAAAAGTGGAAGGATATTTTTACGAATCCTTCCACCAATTATGCGATTACAACATTTTAAAATGCAGGATGAGCAGGCTTGTTTCCTAAAATTGCCTCAATCCGTTCCATCACATCATACGTTAGTTTTTCCTGAGATTCTAATGCATTTAGGTTTTCTGTAAGTTGTGCTTCCTTGCTCGCACCAAGAATTACGGTACTGACATTTGGATTTTTCAAGCACCACGCTAAACTCATTATTGGAAGCGAAAGTCCTATTTCGTTGGCTAACGAGGTTAGTTTCTTGGTGACTTCTATTTTCTCAAGCGTGATGTTTTTTTCTTTTAACCATTCAAGTCCTTCGATACCCAAACGTGTATCACTCGGAAATTGATCGTTGTATTTTCCGCTTAAGAGTCCACTTGCAAGTGGAGACCAAATGGTTGTTCCCAAACCAACTGTTTTATAAATTTGAGAAAACTCCACTTCCACTTTGTGACGGCTGAACATGTTATATTCAGGTTGCTCAACAATGGGTCCTATCAAATGATTTTGTTTGGCAAACATGTGAGCTTCCATGATTTCTTGTGCGCTCCATTCTGAAGTTCCCCAATACAATATTTTGCCTTGCATAATGAGTTGATGCATTGCCCAAACGGTTTCTTCGATTGGCGTATTCTTATCCGGACGATGGCATAAAAACAAATCCAAATACTCCAATTGGAATCTTTCCAACGCGTAGTGACATCCTTCAAAAATGTGTTTTCTGCTCAATCCTTTTTGAGTTGGGGATTGTCCTCCAGTTCCAAAAAATACTTTTCCACTCACAATGTAGCTATCTCGCGTCCAGTTTTTCTTTTTCAGAATTCGTCCCATTACTCGTTCACTTTCTCCTCGTGCATAAATTTCAGCATTGTCGAAAAAGTTGATGCCACGCTCATAGGCGATATCCATTAGTCGTTCGGCCACGTCGTCTCCTATTTGTTTTCCAAATGTTAGCCATGAACCCAGCGATAAGCGAGAAATTTGTAAGCCCGATTTTCCAAGATTGTTGTAGTGCATTTCACTCATTATTTGTTGTTTTAAAGGTTAGTTTTTTATTTTGAAAATGTTTAAAAAGACCATTCAATATCACCACCAAAATGATAATTGCAGAACCAATGTAAAAATTAGAATTCAATAATTTGTGCTCTTTTAAGATAAATATGGCCAGTAAAATCGTGTAAACTGGTTCAAGATTGATGCTCAACGAAACGGTGAATGCCCCCAATCTTTTTACAATATCCATTGTAACTAAAAAGGCAAAAGAAGTACATAAAATACCCAAAAAAAGCAGCCAACCTAGGTCTGAATAAGTCATAGAAAAGACTTTATAGTTCAATCTTCCTGATAGTAAAAGAAATATGGAAATGGCAATGAAACCTGTTGAAAGTTCGTAAAATGATAAATGTGTTGATGGCACATCGTGAACCAATCTACCATTGAAAACAGAAAACATCGCCGCAAGTAACGCCGAAGTCAAACCTATGTATAATGCTTTCAACTCGTTGGCTGAAAAATCGCCTGAAACGAAATAAATTCCGTAGATAACCACTGCGCCAAGCGCGAATTCGAGCCAAGAAAACTTACGTTTCATAACAATTGGTTCGAGCCAAGTGACGTGCAATGTCGTTGTGGAAAGACATAAAATTCCAAGTGAAGCCGTAGACAGTTGAATAGCGTAATAAAACGTCAACCAATGCGCTGCAACAATGATTCCTACCGAAGCAATTTTCCACCAATGTTTTCGTTCGACTTTAAATGATTTTTTTGTGAAAACGAAAAAACAAGCTAGAAATGCAGCGGCGATAAACACGCGATACCAAACAATTAAAACCGCATCTAAATGAATGAGTTTTCCTAAAATACCCGTGAAACCCCACATAAAAATGATGAGGTGTAGCAAAAAATGGTATTTATACTTCTCAAACAAAAACTATTTCTTCTTACTCCATTCTTCAATGGAAGTCTTGTTCATCTTCACATAGTTATTATCACCATCCTTTTCAGCCGCGACTATTGATTTCTTCGCTGTTTCAATTGCGCCTTTGTAATCGCCATTTGCGGCTTGAAGCTGAGCCATTAAACGAGACATCCAATAAGCCTCAGGACGCATTTCAACTGCTCTTGTCGACCAAGTCAGCGCTTGTTTTAAATCCAATTTTTCTTGAAAGTAATAATTGGCCGCTTGGTGAAAATCATTCGCTGTTGGTCCATCCATTGTTTTTTTAATGCTCGCCACAACTTTATCCTTCGTATTAAGTGCAAAAGGAATATTGATTCGTGTTTTGTCCCAAGAAAATTGAAGTGTAGCTCCTGAATTTTGAAGATTATCAAAGGAAATGGTAAGGTTCTCCACAACATCATTAAGAGCTGTAACTGGAGCTGTCATTTTTAAGGCAACTTTTTGATCATCCCACTTTTCGGGTGTCCCCCAATTTGTCGTTTCTGTGTAGAAATAAATTTCCCATTTGTCCTTATTAGGTTTCGTGAAAATGGCATATGTTCCAGCTTTCAACGTGTCCTTCCCAAAAATCAATGATTCAGAAGAAGTTATTTTGGTGTTCTCATTTGCTCCAAATCGCCATATTTCGCCAAATGGAACAACATCACCAAAAACAACTCTATCCTTTTTTCCCGGACGAGAATATGAAATTGTAATATCAGCTAAACCTACTTTCTGTTCTATTTTAGATAAAGGACTTGCTTTTGGAGTTGTGATTTGTGCGTAAGAATTCAAAACGATTAACGCGAAGGAAAAGACTATGATTTTTTTCATTTTTATAATTTTAGATGTTCAAAATTAGCTTTATAAACAAAGCGATTCGGAAAAGGTTGAAATTTTCCTTTTTTAAACGCAATGGCTTAAATATATTGATTTGTTTTTTAATGAATTAGCTGGTATTTTTGATCAAGTCGTTCCGAAAGTTTCAAAATGTCATTTTTTCGGACCAAGGAATCACACCATTCAGAAGGTATTGAATCAATTCCATAAATAATACCCGCTAAACCACCCGTTATTGCGGCCGTCGTATCGGTGTCACCACCCAAATTGACAGCAGCTAGAACAGCTTCATTAAAGGAATTGTAGTTCATAATGCACCAAAGCGAAGCTTCAAGACTATGCAAAACGTAACCTGAAGAACTAATATCTGCCTCATTGCATTCAAAAATAGTTGCCTCAATAATTCGATTAAACAATACAACTTCATCAATGGCTAGATTTGATTCACTGAAAAAAAGTTGGATGTCTTTTTGCGTTAGTGTATATGCCTGAAATTTTGATTCGGTTTTTAAATAATTTTCGGCGAAGCGAAGATAAATCAAACAAGCAATCGCCGAACGAACATGATAATGAGTTAATGATGAGACTTCCCAAATTAGGTTGAATTGATCGTGAATGCTTTTTCCAAACGTCAAAAACAATAAAGGAAGAATTCGCATCAAGGAACCATTACCATTCGCTTGATCATCATCATTGCTTTTCAACGAAAGCAATTTGTCGTACTCGTCGTTTTTCAAAAACGAATCTAGCTTGGAAATCGCCATTGATGTGGTAATTCCGATATCAAATACCTTTCCATGAGGAGTCCAATAAGCTTCATTTTTCCACTGAACAAATTTGTGCGCAATTTCTTTAAGATCATACCCGTTTACAAGACTTTCCGCCAAGCAAAATGTCAATGAACTATCGTCCGACCAAGTGCCTTTGGGTTGATAATAAGTTCCAAATTCGCGCATTCCCAAAACTGGATTGGCTTTTAACGAATTTCTACTTTGAAATTCAACTGGAACTCCAAGCGCATCACCAATAGCGACACCAACTAAGATATCTTTAGCTAATGCTTTCCTCACTTGCGGGCCAATCCATTAGAAACTTCCTTTGCTCTTCCGTTTCTGGAGACTGTCGTTTATCAATCGACGTTGTTCTTTTCAGATAATTAATCGTTTCCAATACGTTTTCCTTTGAGGCCAGAGAATTGTTTAATAAAAAACACCCAACTGCGGTGCCCGTTCGTCCTACTCCGCCCCAACAATGCAAATAAACAATCTTCTTTTGTCGAATGGAATCTTGGACAATTGAAAGAATATTTCTCATCGTATCAATAGACGGAATTGAAAGGTCTTTAATAGGTAACCGATGAGTCTCGATGTTATGTTTGTTTAAGTATGGAGCGTAGTCATAAAATGATTTATTCTCATAATTTTTCTCATCCTCCTCCATCAAATTAATCACCACATTCACGTTAATCCGAATTAGCCCGTTTAGTTTCGTGATAGTCTCCTCTTCATTCATTGACGCCGGAATTTCTCCAACAATAAACCGATTTGGCAGAACCCAATAAGAACGCTCAAAAGGTATCATATTCATTTTATTATTTTTTATAGTTCTAAATATCTTAATGTATGCTCGCACTTCGAACCGAAAAAGTATTTGTCCAATACCAATTCAAAAACCTTAGTTTCATTTTGTACTGCATTAAAAAGGGTCATAGAAGACTTCAGTTTCATATCGTCTGGTGAACCAAATATCGAGTATGCAGAAAGACTTTCCAAATTCAATAACACCGAAGTTATTTCGACAAGCCTTGGTCCAAGAATAGGCTGTTTTATGTATGCTTGAGCTTCAGCTATACTCTTAATTGCAAACATTTCTGAAGTAGAACTGGAACCCAGTCCTTTAAATTGAGGGAAAACAAACCACATCCAATGTGACCTCTTTTTTCCTTGTTTAATCTCGTCAAGTGCTTTATTAAAGTCACTATTTTGAGCCTCTATAAACCTATTAAGATTGAAGTGGTCGGTATGTTCAGTACTTATCACTTTTGAGAAAGTGCCGCAATTATGATGATAATGATAATTACCAGAACAACCCCTCCACTGCTCTTTCCAGATGGATTGTCACTTCCACAGTTTGGACATCTCTTTTCTGATGCATAAGGATAATCACAATTCTTGCATTTTGCCATAAAAAATCTTTATAAAATTAAGTTGAAAAAGATAACTATTTCGCAACAATTTTCAAATGTATTAAAAAATCATCATTCTTATTCTTTAAATTCCAGCGTTGTCTCAACCTCCCAATTCGCACGAACTTTTGTAGGTGTAGAGAATTCTATAACACGTTCAGCAACCGTTCTATTTTCTGGTGAAATCGGATCCCATTTACCATTTTGATTCAAATCTTCAATAATTCTAAATGTATATTCTCCTGGTTTTAAGCGAGAAAATACAATTGGTTTTTCAAATGAATTTAAACTAATTTTTTGTTCCGTAATGAGATTTTCTTTCTCAATAATTTGAATTATTCCAGCCGATATCGGTTTGCCCAATTTCACACTGAGCGTTCCAAATTCACGGTCTTCCTTGCCCATTATTTCAATTTTTGTTGAGCTATTAAGCTTACTAGAAAGACCTTTGATTGCACCATCTTTAAAAGTTACTGCGTATTTTTTTACACGTTTATCGGTCGGTTGCAATTGGATTCGATTCTGCTCAAAACCAATTGAGAAATTTACTTTTGAACTATCAGGATATTTTAGAACTTGTATTTTTGAAGTATCGATTGATTCAATAAAATCCATTACTTCAAATGAGGCGGTATTTGATATTTCATTCTCCAAGGTTACATTCTTAGGAACTAACTTTATTATTTTGTTTTTCTCCAATCGCCTCAAATTGAATGTGTCTGAATTCACAATCAACTGAATTTCATTTCCAGTAAGTTCCCCAATCGCAATTTGAAGACTATCTTCCCGTGGATGCCAAAATAGGTTGTTTTTCAATTCTTGATCATTAAGAGAAATAGTTGTAATCTTATCTGTTTTAGGAACATGCAATCCAATCAGTCCTGGTGGAATTAATTTCGCGTTTTTAATCTTATCAGATTGAAGAGGAATAGATAATTTCAAATCAACTGTATCTGATGAATTTCCATTGATTACAATCGAATCAAATTTCCAATCTTGTGCCTCATCTTTTTGAATCTGAAGATCTTTGTTTTTATCATCAAACGCCTTACAGTAATAGATACCTTCTTTTAACGATGTTAAATTGGCAAATCCAAATTGATTACTTTGACCAAAATAAATCGGCTTATCCGAATTCAATGAATCAAAAAGTCCAACTGTTATTTTTGACTTAATCTCATTCGAAAAAGCATCAACAGTGCGCGCAACAAACACTAAGGAATCTAATTTAGGTCCAGTGGAAAAGGTTATTCGCATCAACGAATCGTTTCCTTCTGTGAGGTCTTTAACCGCAGCGTTTAAGTACAAGGTATAAGTCGTATTCTTTTGTAATTCGTTGGAAAGATTTATTCGTAGCGTTTTTTTGATTAATCGGGATTCTAATCGAGCATGCTGGGGAACAATAATAATATTTTCTGAAGGTTTGTTCATCTGAACATACTCATCAAACGTCAACTCAATGGATTGTTCGTTAAAATTTGTTGTCCCATCTTCTAAGCTTGACTTTACAACTTTCGGCGCGATTTCATCTTTAGGTCCACCCGTAATTGTTCCAACTTGGGCACATCCTGTTACGAGAATCGATATGAACCCAATCAAATAATACTTGAAAGGCATTGGCAAAGTTCGGTTAAATATTTTTCATCTACCTCATCAAAGTCATTTAATTGGTCGCTATCCACATCTAATACACCTATTACTTTCTGATTTTTTATCAGCGGTATTACGATTTCACTTTTTGATAAGGAACTGCATGCGATGTGCCCAGGAAATTGATCTACGTCAGGAACGAGAATTGCTTTACCCTGTTCCCAACTTGTTCCACAAACTCCTTTTCCTTTTTTGATACGTGTGCAAGCAATTGGACCTTGAAATGGACCCAAGACCAATTCATTTTCTTTTACCAAATAAAAACCGACCCAAAAAAATCCAAAGGTTTCTTTAAGCGCCGCAACGAAGTTCGCGAGATTTGCAATTTCGTCTTTTTCGCCAATTAAAAGCGCTTTTAGTTGAGGTACTAGTTCTTGGTATTTCTCAGCTTTTGAGCCGTTTGAAATGGATAAGTTTTCTGACATAGTTGTTTCTTACTACAAAAATCTCGTTTTTGATTGTATATTGCAACCTGAATTTTTAATTTTCAAAAAAATCATGAGACTTATTTTCACTACGTGTTTATTTTTGGCTTTTTTAAAATCCTTTTCATCATGCTCTTCCACCAAAGGAATGCGAGTTCAGGTATTACGTCCTGCGCTTATTTCTGTTCCGAAAGAAATTCAAAAATTGGCGATTTTAAATCGAGCCGTTCCTGCATCGAAAAATAGTGCTGAATCAATCGTTAGTGGTGAGGCACCTTTACGCGACAAGGAATTATCAGAAGAATGTCTGCGGGGATTAACACAAACCTTAAACACATCTGAGCGCTTTAAAATTACAATTTGTGATTCGGCATATTTGGCTCCAGATCCAAAAAGTTTAGATTTCGGTCAAGCATTAACATGGGATTTTGTGGATAGTATGTGTTCAAAATACCAAGTTGACGGGTTGTTGGTTCTCGAGTTCTTCGATACAGATTTTCAAGTTGTCAAGCCAATTTCTACCGCCACCCAAGCAATTGGTTCGCTCATCAATGATCGAAATAATCCGAATAATACAAACCAAGGAATTCGCGTTACGGGGTCTGCTGCTGCCAACGCAGGGTTCCGTGTTTATTATGGGAAGAATCATAAAATTGCTTATGAGGATCGCTTTGGACATAAAAAAAACTGGACTCAAACGGCATACACAATTCAAGACGCTATGTCAAAATTGATCAAACGAAATAGCGCTTTGTTGGAAGTAAGTAATGAAACAGGATATGAGTTCGCAATGAGCATCGTTCCTCTTTATTATTGGGAGGATAGAGTCATGTTCAAAGGTAAAAAAGGTATGATGGAGCGAGCGCAAAGACAGGCGTTGACAAAGGATTGGGAAGCAGCACTTCAAACGTGGTCAGAGATTTATGACGGTTCGGGTAAGACAAAAATTCGAGCAAAAGCGGCGCATAATGCTGCATTGGCTTGTGAGGTTTTAGGAAGACTCGATGAGGCCCAAAAATGGCTTTCAAAAAGCTACATTGAGAAAGGATATAAACCAACACTCAATTATTCTGAGATTATTGATACCCGCATAAGAGAAAAAGAAAAACTTAAAAATCAGCTCGAATCGTTTGAGTAATATATTACTCTTTTACAAATCGATGTGTTGAAATTCCATCATTGCTAAAAATCTTCAAAAGGTAATTTCCAGCAGAAAGTGCTCGGACATCCATTTTGTTTGAAGAAACCAAGGATTTAACAATTCTTCCATTTAGATCTAAAATTTCAACTTTTTCGGCTGTGACATTGAAGAAAAGCATTTCAGAAGTTGGATTTGGGTAGATTAAAATGTATTGCGATTTACCTTCAGTTAAGCCAACATTTGAATCAACAAATACAGAATCAGTTAATTGACAACCATTTGCATCGGTTACAACCACCGAATACCAGCCGCTATTCAGATAAACAGCCATCACTTCAGTTTGATTATTACCGTCATTCCATTCATATGTATATGGAGCGGTTCCACCCGAAACGTTAACACTTGCCGTACCGTCTAAACTTGTAACTTGCGGTGTAGAAGAAAGTGTTGCGGTTAAAGAAGTCGGTTCATTAATCGTAACATTCAATGATTGAGAAGAACAGTTGTTCGCATCCGTAATATAAATCGAATAAATTCCGGAAGTTAAGTTCGTATTTAGGGAACTTGTATTTTGCTGATTCATCCAGTAGGTGTAATTTCCGGTTCCTCCTTGTCCTTGAATTTGAATTTCACCATTTGCATCCCCATTACATAATACATTTGTAACATCTGAGGAAACCAATAATTCAGCAGGTTGAGAAATTAAAAATTCAAGTGAATCAATACAGCCTCGAGCATCTGATACAATCACAAAATAATTTCCTGACGAAAGGTCAGATACCAATTGTGAAATTTCTCCATTTGACCAATTGTAAACAACAGGCTGATAATTCGAATTCAATAATTCGATTGAACCAAGGCTATCTCCAAAACAAACATTGTTGACAATATTCGTATCAATTATAATTGGCAAAGGCTCAGGAACAAATACAGAATCAGTAACGACACACCCGCCGGGATGTGTAATCACTATGGAATGCCAACCACTTGTTAAAGCATTATTTGGTTTAGTCGTAACACCATTATCCCACAAAAATATGCATGTACTAAATTGACACGGACAACCTGATGAATTAACGGTAGCCATTCCATTTGTTTCTCCAGGACAAGTCGGCGCTAAAATTCCTCCAAATGTTATGAAATAAGGATCAGATAAAGTAAATGAACGTGTTTCAAAACATCCCAAAGCATTTGTTACCACTACTGAATAGGTTCCAGCTCCCAAATTTGTCAACGATGAATCAGAACTTCCCGTTGTCCATAAATAGGTATGTGGGCCAGCTCCTGTATCAACCGAAAGCAGAATCGACCCATTTGTGAAACCATTGCAGGATGGTTGAGTCACCACAGCATTTGTAATTACACTTCCGGGTCCACAATTGACTGAATTTAGATTATAAACACCATCATTTTTAGTCCCTAAATAACTCCCCCAAGCAATTCCACTATTTGGAATTACAGAATTTATCTCTTCACGATTCACATAAATTCCTTTCCATCCAACTGGGTTAGTACTATCTTTTTTTACCGCATAAATCAAATCAATTTGATTGTCTCCATCCAAATCTGTTATTAATGGTGTAGAACCTAAATTTACACCCGTTTTAGTACTTCCAACTTGGGTAATAGTTCCACTAGTAAAATTTATTTTTTGTAAACGATGTTTATAGAATCCAGCTTCGAGATAGGTAATTGAAACCAATCCTTCATCCCTTCCATTGTTATCGAAATCCAAAGCGTTTGCTGATACATAGTTAAATGTCCCTAAACTATCTTTAAAAACCAGTTGCCCATTTGAACCATCTAATAAAACTTGATAAAAATCAGAATATGAAGGTGCAATTCCTTTAAAAAGGGTCACCATAACATCTGGAACTAAATCTGCACCAACGAAATTTCCTAGAACGGGTTCTGCGCTGGATTCCGTATTTAGTAACTGAAATTGCCAAGTTTGTCCAAAATTCGCACCTTTGATTTTTTTGACTTTACCCCCAAAACTTTGAATAATAATATCGTAACCGCCATTAGCTGTTTTGCAAAGCGCAGCCGGAGCAATAAAACCTTTATTTGCATCTGTTGCCAATTGTATTGCATTTGCTAATGAATTACCACTAATTAAATCATTTAATGGACAAGCCCAGAAAGAGCCTCCTAAATTCTCGCCACCCGTACCAAATAATATCCATTGAACTCCATCACCTTGAACTTCTGCAACCAAAGCAGAGCAATATGTTTCGGCACTATCGGGAACGACTGCCTTTGCTAATAGTTGACCATTTTGAGAGTTAATCACCATAAGATGTCCTGGTGGACGATCGGTTTCCCAATCCGGAGCGGCGTGGTCACCTCCATTTGCTACCAGAATGTCGGGAGATCCATCGTTATTTACATCTGAAATGAATTGTGGGTTATAAAAATTAAATAATCCACTATCTGCAGGATTCACGGGATAAGGAAAATAATCCCAAAGCAACTGACCATTTGCTCCATTGATAGCCAATAATTGTGCTTGTCTCCCCGTAATGAATACATCATCTATGCCGTCATTCGTTATATCTTGAAAAATAGCACTTCCAAAAACTTCATTACGACTGCCTCTTTTCCAGAGAAGGGATCCATTAAGTCCATTATAGGCCATAATACCATTATTGCTGGCAACTCCGTCAGTTCCTCCACCGACGACAATATCTTTTATTCCGTCATTGTTTAAATCACAAGCTCTTGGTGATGAAAGCGTTGGAATAGAATCTGTAAAAGATTGCCAAGAAGTTAGCTGAGCAAATGAAATTTGAATAAAGCCAATTAGAAAAATAAAAAGTAAGTTGTTTCTCATTTGTAACTAGATAAAATTGTTCATAAAGTTAATGTTTAACTTTCAACTCTCAAAATTGACTTGATGAAACAAAATCTATTTTTTGAATTTACAAATGAGCTCTTAGTTTCAATTTTTTTTCTTAAATTCAAGTAAAATTTAATTTTATGTTAGACAAAATTCAACTAGAAAAAATCCTGTTTTTGGACATTGAGACGGTTCCTCAGACATACGCTTATCAGGATTTGGATGAAAAAACAAAAGAACTTTTTAACGCGAAGACACGCTTTTCTCAAAATGAGGAAAAATCATTCGAAATGCTTTACGGTGAGCGAGGAGGGATTCTCTCCGAATTTGGCAAGATCATTTGCATTTCAGTTGGAATGGTTAAGGAAACGAATATGGGAAGAACCATTCGACTTAAATCCTTTGCACATGATGATGAAGAAACGCTTTTGAAACAATTCAAATCGCTGTTGGAAGAACATTACAACACACCTTATCACTCGCTTTGTGGGCATAATTCAAAAGAATTTGACATTCCCTATATCTGTCGTCGAATGTTGATTCATGGCATCAAATTACCATCAATTTTAGACATAGCCGGAAAAAAACCGTGGGAAATTTCTCATTTGGATACACTTGAATTATGGAAATTTGGCGATTATAAATCATACACCTCACTCGCTTTACTTTGTCATGTTTTCAATATTCCAACTCCAAAAGACGATATATCTGGAGCGGATGTGGCACGCGTTTATTATGAAGAAAATGATTTGAATCGTATTCGAATATACTGCGAAAAGGATGTTATCGCACTTATCCAATTGTTTTTAAGAATGCGAGGAGATTCGTTAGTGGAAGAAGGAAATATTACTTCTGCAAATGAGCGTTAAGTCCTGAATAACGGCCTTTCCATTTTGGTTTGAAAAATGGTAAAAGGAAAAGTAGAATCAAATTATAAATGGGAAAAATCAACTGATAGATTGGAATAAGCAACCATGCGGTCAATCGATTGAACTCGTTGAAAAAGTAAAAAAAGAAAAGCATATCTAATCCTGTTTTTAATCCAAACAAAATGAAGGCAGATTGATACTCATTTTCTACAAGTAATTTGATTTCAATTGACCAAAACGAAATGATGAAAATAAATTGAATGATTGCAAGTATAGTGCTCAACTGATCTTTCACATTTCCAGTTTTTGCGATCCAACGAATGCGCTGGTGTATAAACTCTTTGAAG
>JBEIKF010000013.1:0-13059 GCA_040379905.1 Crocinitomicaceae bacterium | reverse complement strand
GAGCAAAAGAAACAAGTCGTGGTGCTTGATCGTCCTAATCCGAATGGCCATTATATTGATGGACCCGTTCTAGAATCGGAATACAAGTCTTTTGTTGGTATGCATCCTGTTCCAATTGTCTATGGCATGACCATCGGCGAATATGCAATGATGATTAACGGCGAAGGTTGGTTGGATAAAGGATTGAAATGCGATTTATGGATAATCCCTTGTAAAAACTATACACACAAAACCAAATACAATTTACCCGTAGCCCCATCACCAAATTTAAAATCGGAAGCCGCAATCTCATTATATCCTAGTTTATGTTTATTCGAAGCAACTACTGTGAGTATTGGTCGAGGAACTGAAAAACCCTTCGAGATTTTTGGTCATCCAAGATTTCCAAAATGTGAAATTGAATTTTGTCCTAAACCTCAACCAGGAGCAAAAAATCCACCACATGATAACAAAATTTGCTATGGATTCGATTTAAACAAAACTACATCCAAGCGGACTTATGAAATAAATTTGAATTATTTAATTCAAGCAAGAGATTTACTCGGAGACTCGGCTGTATTGATTGATCAAAATGGATTTTTCAACCGGCTTGCGGGAACAAAGACTTTAAAGGAACAATTATATAAAGGTTGGTCGGCAAAAGAAATAAGAGAAAGTTGGAAACCTGGAATTGAAAATTTTCTTGCAATTCGTAAAAAATATTTGCTTTACGATTAATCGAATTTATTTTCCTGACTCTGCTTCTGAATTATCGTTTTGTTTTAATTCTTCCTCATCTTCCTTCTTTTTAGATTCCTCTTCTACCTTTTTCTTTATTGAAGCAATCCACTCCTTATTCTTTTTCTCAAGTTCCTTAACCGGAATGAATGCACGACCCGTTATAGGGAACAAATCTTGAAGTTGACCGCTGTAATAAAATTCAAAACACAATCCACCAAATGTGTAATCTTTTCCTCCTACATCAAAAGTCGACCCTCCTGCTACAGGATTTTTCTTGGGCTTACTTTTCTGATAACCTAAATTAAATAAGGAACCTAAAATTTCAGGGCGATTTTCAAGTGTAAACCCGTTTCGTTCCCAATGAGCTTGGTATTGCCTAAGCAAGAATGCCGTATACAAATATGAATAATAATGGTCTCCTCGTTGAATCAGACGTTGAATCGTTTTAAGTTTATGTGCCTTAATCGTGTCATTTACCAACTCAGGAAAGGAGTCATTGACATTAATGCAATTTTGAAAATAATCACCCGCGTAAAATTCACTTTTCTTATTGAAAATCGTATTTTCTATTCTCAAAGCGGTATGCTCCAAAATACCCGTTACACCATATCCTCGATTTGTAGGAAGCATGATTCGATTAAAAGGAAGTACATATTTTTTGAATTTCTCACGCCCTGAATTAAACATCCGAACTTGTTCACCAACCATGCACATAACGATTAATCGCGACTCAACACCTGTCAATCTTGAAACAGAATCGATTGCATATCTATCTTTTCGAACTATGTTGCAGAAATCCTTCCATACTTGGTAGTTGGACCATTCGTAAATGGAAAGTTGATCCTTCCCTTTTTTGACACTTGCTAATTCATCTTGAAAATCCTGGTTTTTTTTCATCATGATTGAGAATGCATCAATCATACGGAGACCAACAATCGGATTTTTTGAAAGGTAATATGCTTGAGAAATGCTTTTTGCATCTGTCGGTTTATACTTTGCTACAATGGCCAACTTTTGAAAAAACTCAAACTCTTTTTTTTCAATATTTACTGAGTCCATTTTCAACTCATCATCATATCTATTTGCCATTTCAGAGAAATAACGGTTGTTTTCATCAATTGCACCACCATTGTTGGTCCACTTAAACTTTACAGCTAAAGCCGTAAAAATCAAAAAAAGCGCCACAGCAGCTAGAATATGAACAACTGAAAAGTAACCGTATTTAAGAATCTTTTTCATCCACTAGAAAAATTAGGGAGCAAATTTAGTGAATCGTAATGAATTTTTTGCAAATAGCTTTCTTACGTGTTTTTTATATCGAATTGAATAAAGTTTTAAACAAACTCTCCTATTTGAAGGAATACCAATATTTTTGAACTTTCAAAAAAATCAATTGTTCCATTCCTAATTACATCGATTACAATGAAAAAAACTGGAGTATTACTCATTCAACTTGGAACACCAAAAAGTCCAAAAACAAGTGACGTTAGAACTTATTTATCAGAATTCCTTAACGATCCTCGCGTTATCGATCTTCCATGGTTGGTACGTGTTCTTCTAGTAAATGGAATAATTGTTCCATTTAGAGCACCGAAATCCGCGAAGATATATAAAGAGCTTTGGGAACACGGAAATGGTGAATCTCCGCTTCTGACCCATTCTATGAATTTACAGGATAAGTTGAAAGAAGAATTTAAATCGGATAATGTTACGATTGAATTAGCCATGCGCTATCAAAATCCTTCTATGGATTCGGTTCTTGAGCGCATGCGTTTGGCAAACTACGATCAAATCATCATTTTACCATTGTTTCCTCAATACGCTAGTGCATCGAGCGGTTCAGCCATTGAAAAAGCGATGAACATCATTCGCAAATGGTGGGTGATTCCAGAAATTAACATTATAAATCAGTTTTGGGATAATGAGGGATACATTAACTCGGTTGTTGATCGTGCGATGCAATTCAATTTGGATGATTTTGACCATATTTTATTCTCTTATCACGGTTTACCAGAAAGACAAGTCGATAAGGTCTATGAAGGAACTGATTTATGTGGAGAACAGCCTTGCGAGACGGAAGTGAATGAGAAAAATAAATTCTGTTACAAGGCGACAAGCTACGCTACCACAAGATTAATTGCTGAA
Source organism: Crocinitomicaceae bacterium (assembly GCA_040379905.1). Taxonomy (GTDB): domain Bacteria; phylum Bacteroidota; class Bacteroidia; order Flavobacteriales_D; family Crocinitomicaceae; genus UBA952. The sequence goes on along the minus strand of JBEIKF010000013.1, from coordinate 10,194 downwards.
AAGCTCGGAATAACCGAAAACAAATATACGGTTTGCTTTCAATCGCGACTTGATAAAAAATGGTTAACTCCTTTCTCTGATAAAATAGTTGAAGAACAAGCAAAAAAAGGCGCGAAGAAATTATTGGTTTTTAGCCCTGCTTTTGTTGCTGATTGCCTGGAAACGATTATTGAAATTGGAACGGAATATCAGGAAATTTTTGAAGAACACGGCGGAGAAAAGGTTCAATTGGTTCCAAGTTCAAATGATCACCCTGAGTTTGTGAAAGGGTTGGTTGATTTGATAAGGAAAAGAATTTAAAATCAAGGCAGTGGGAGGGATTTTTTTTCTGAAATTTAAACTCAGATTTGAAATTTCTAACAAGAAATCAAGTAATTTATCATCAAATAGACGACGTCCCTAAAAATAAATTAACTTTGAGGTAATCTTAATGCAACAAGTTCTTAATATTTTAAATAGCTTTCAACCAATCACTTTGGAAGAAATGGATCGTGTTAAACTTATGAATCGTACCGATACAAAGTTTGCATTTACCTCTGAGCAATTAGAAAACATATTATCAACAATCGAACCCCACTATTCCGTTCTGGAAATAAATGAGACGCGGACTCCCCATTATGAAAGTCTTTATTTCGATGACAATCAATTTTCATTTTTTAAAGATCATCACAATGGTAAAACAGATAGATTTAAAGTAAGAATCAGAAAATATGTCGAGTCGAATTTACTTTTTCTTGAAATAAAACACAAATTCAAAGGAAGAACTGATAAAAAAAGAATCGTAGCAGATAATTTTGACTTGGAATTAAATGAAATTCAGAAAAAATTTCTCGAAAAGCATTTGCAAGAGGATAAAGATTTGGTTCCGACGATGTGGAATTCATTTCAGCGGATTACATTGGTTCATAAGCAGTTAAATGAACGACTTACACTCGATTTTAATATTGAGTTTCACTATAATCAAATTGCTCGAAAATTCGATCGATTGGTCATTGCTGAGTTAAAACAGGAGGACCTAAATCGGAATTCGGAATTTTATCGGTTGATGAAAAAAAATCAAACAAGACCTTATCGATTGAGTAAATATTGTATCGGTTCAATCGAACTATATGGTTCAGACCGATTGAAATTCAATCGATTTAAGAAAAAATTACTTTATTTAAAAAAAATTAATGATGACTACATTTGAATTATTCGCTTTACCACTGTCTAAATCGCTTTCCATAACATGGTTCAATAACGATTTTTATACGCTATTAATGCGTTTGTTGATAAACTTGACTTTTCTAACGATAATAATTAGGTTCCTGTACTACAGCAAAACGAAAAGGAAGGATTATTTATTTACATATTACCTAATCGGAACCATCACGTTCTTCCTATGTTTTGGTTTAAAAAAATTAGATATTGACACAGGAATGGGGCTGGGACTTTTCGCGATCTTTGGAATTATCAGATATCGAACCGATGCGATTGAAATTAAGGAAATGACGTACTTGTTTCTGATAATAGGAATTAGTGTTGTCAACGCGTTGGCATCCAATCAAGTGAGTATCTCTGAAATGGCATTAATTAATGTAACTGTTGTGATTATGACATTCATTTTGGAATATAAATGGCTTGTCAAACACGAAACAAGAAAAACCATTAACTACGAGCGTATCGATTTGATTATTCCTGAAAAATATGAAGCGATGAAGTCAGATCTTGAGAAAAGAACAGGATTAGCAATTAATCGTGTGGAAGTTGGGAAAATTGATTTCCTAAATGACACTGCTCAAATTCGTATTTATTACTATGCTGATGAACAAACTTTTTCCGATTATCACGTAAGTTAATGTGATTTTTTAGAAACCGTTTAAATTTCTCTAATACTTATTTAATTCGATAACTTTCATCGAATAATTCGAATGAGGCTTGCTCTTTTTTTGTTAATTTTAGCGCGATTTAAAAGAATTCTCAAATGGAACAAGTTGCGCCTTACAAACCTCTCAATAATATACGAATCGTTACCGCCGCATCACTTTTTGATGGTCATGATGCAGCAATTAACATCATGCGCAGAATTATTCAGTCTACTGGCTGTGAAGTTATCCATCTCGGTCACGACCGTTCGGTAGAAGAAGTAGTAAACTGTGCTATTCAAGAGGATGCTCAGGCGATAGCAATGACTTCTTATCAAGGTGGTCATATTGAATACTTCAAATATATGTTTGACTTATTGAAGGAAAAAGGTGCTCCACACATCAAGATTTTTGGTGGTGGTGGTGGAACAATTCTCCCTTCTGAAATTGAAGAATTACATGCTTACGGAATTACGCGAATTTACCATCCCGACGATGGACGTGCTCTTGGACTTCAAGGAATGATTAATGATTTGGTTCAAAAATGCGACTTCCCTGTTGGAACAAACATCACCAATGAACCAGAAAAATTGGCAGAAAAAAATGTTCCGTCTATTGCAAGAGTGATTTCAGCAGCAGAAAATTTCCCAAGTGAAAATACAGAGATTCTAACGAAAATAAGAGAAACGGCAAAAACCAAATCGATTCCAGTGCTTGGTATAACTGGAACTGGTGGAGCAGGAAAATCTTCGCTTGTTGACGAATTGGTTCGTCGCTTTTTAATTGATTTTTCAGAAAAACAAATTGCTGTTGTTTCCGTCGATCCGTCCAAAAGAAAAACTGGTGGAGCGTTATTAGGAGACAGAATTCGAATGAATTCAATAAAAAACGAACGTGTCTATATGCGTTCTTTAGCAACCCGTCAGTCCAATTTAGCATTATCAAAACATGTGGCTGAGGCAATTAGCATTTTGAAAGCAGCAAACTACGATTTAATCATTTTGGAAACATCCGGAATAGGACAATCAGATACAGAAATTTTGGATCACAGTGATGTTTCATTATACGTGATGACACCAGAATATGGCGCGGCGACTCAATTGGAAAAGATTGACATGCTTGACTTTGCCGACGTTATTGCCTTGAACAAATTTGATAAACGCGGGGCCTTAGATGCCTTACGAGATGTAAGAAAGCAATACCAACGCAATCATAATTTATGGGATAATAGCGTTGACGAAATGCCTGTTTACGGAACAATTGCATCTCAGTTCAACGACCCGGGAATGAACTCGCTCTACAAAGTCATCATGGATAAAATTGTAGATAAAACTGGATCAGACCTAAAGTCAACGTTTGAAATTACGCGCGAAATGTCCGAAAAGATATATGTCATTCCGCCTGACAGAACACGTTACTTATCTGAAATATCCGAAAACAACCGTAGCTATGACAAATGGGTGAATGAACAAGTTGTCGTTGCAGAAAAATTATACGGATTGAATAAATCAATTCAAGTTTTGTCGGATTCAAAAATTGAAGATAGAGATCGTCTGATTAAAGGGTTGCAAGAAACTTTTGAAAATGAAAAGTTGAATTTTGATCCAAAAAATTGGGCAATTCTGCAAGATTGGGATGAAAAAAAGCAATCATTTAAAAATCCAGAATATCAATTCAAGGTTCGAGATAAAATATTAAGTATTCAAACGCATACCAAATCTCTTTCTCATTCGGACATACCTAAAGTTTCGACCCCGCGTTATTCTAGTTGGGGAGATATTCTTCGTTGGGTGCTTCAAGAAAATTTCCCAGGTGAATTCCCCTATACTTCGGGATTATTCCCATTTAAAAGAGAAGGTGAAGATCCAACCCGAATGTTTGCGGGAGAAGGTGGGCCGGAAAGAACGAACAAACGTTTCCACTACGTAAGTTTGGGAATGCCGGCAAAACGACTGTCAACAGCTTTTGATTCTGTGACACTTTATGGAAATGATCCCGATGTGCGACCTGATATTTACGGTAAAATCGGGAATTCAGGCGTTTCCATTTGTTGTTTAGATGATGCCAAAAAATTGTATTCTGGTTTTGATTTGAGTCATCCTGCGACTTCTGTTTCAATGACAATTAATGGTCCAGCACCTATGTTGCTTGCCTTCTTTATGAATGCTGCCATCGACCAAAATTGTGAAAAATATATAAAAACAAATGATTTGGAAGCCGAAATTGAGGCGAAAATCGAAGAGATTTACAAGGAAAAAGGCACAAAACGACCAAGATATCAAGGTGAATTACCTGAAGGAAACGATGGTTTAGGTTTGATGCTTTTAGGAGTTACGGGAGATCAAGTTTTACCCGCTGAAATTTATGCTCAAATTAAAGCTGATACCTTAAAACAAGTTCGAGGAACCGTTCAAGCTGACATATTGAAAGAGGATCAAGCTCAGAATACGTGTATTTTCTCAACAGAATTTGCTTTACGTTTGATGGGAGATGTTCAGCAGTATTTCATCAATAACGGTGTTCGTAATTTCTACTCTGTTTCAATTTCAGGTTATCACATTGCAGAGGCGGGAGCAAATCCAATCACACAACTTGCATTTACCTTGGCAAATGGATTCACCTATGTTGAATACTATTTGAGCCGTGGAATGAGCATCAACGACTTTGGTCCGAATTTATCGTTCTTTTTCTCCAATGGAATTGATCCTGAATACGCAGTCATTGGTCGAGTTGCAAGAAGAATTTGGGCGAAAGCGCTTGCAAAAAAATATGGTGCGAATTCGCGTGCTCAAATGTTGAAATACCACATTCAGACATCGGGTCGATCGTTGCATGCACAAGAAATCGATTTCAATGACATTCGAACGACACTTCAAGCACTTTACGCAATCTATGACAATTGTAATTCACTTCATACAAACGCCTATGATGAAGCCATTACAACTCCAACAGAAGAGTCGGTTCGAAGAGCGATGGCCATTCAATTAATTATTAATAGAGAATTAGGACTTGCTAAAAATGAAAATCCTTTGCAAGGTTCATTTATCATCGAAGAATTAACGGATTTAGTGGAGGAGGCTGTGCTCTCAGAATTCGACCGAATAACCGAACGAGGAGGAGTCCTTGGAGCTATGGAAACAATGTATCAACGTTCAAAAATCCAAGAAGAATCATTGTATTACGAAACATTGAAACACACTGGTGAGTTTCCAATAATCGGAGTAAACACATTCTTAAGTTCAAAAGGTTCGCCAACCGTGCTTCCAAAAGAAGTGATTCGAGCTACTGAAGAAGAAAAGCAATATCAAATTTCGATGTTGTCAGAACTTCAAAGCGGAAATATAGAAACTGCCAATGAACGAATTAAAAATGTTCAAGAAGCGGCTGTTCAAAATAGAAATATGTTTGAAGAATTAATGGAAACTTGTAAATGTGCTTCTTTGGGACAGATTACGAATGCGTTATTTCAAGTTGGTGGTCAATACCGAAGAAATATGTAAAATAAAAAGGGCTTCGGAAAAACGAAGCCCTTTAATCTATTTGTTAAATAGTTCTATTTCAAAACCTTGAAACTAACTCGACGGTTCTTAGCGTCTAATACTTCTTGTTCATCAATGTAATTACCATCTTCATCTTTGGCATTTCTAGGATTAGGTTCATCAGCTCCATTATTCCTTTCAACTAATCTTGCTGCGTCAATACCTTGCGACACAAAATACTTTAAGACAGCTGAAGTGCGCTTTCTGTCCATGTCTTCATAATCCGGATTTAATTCAGCCGCTTTTCCTTCAGTCGCATCTCTATTTCCTTGAACCTCTATTCTCATAGATGGATTAGCTTTCATTTCTTCAACAACATAATTCATCATTTCCCTTGCGTTATCAGAAAAAGATGATTTACCGAATCTAAAATATACATCATACAAACTAATTTTATCAGCTACCGACATCTTTTCTGTAACCTCTGGATTATTCGTATAAATAAGCGTAGAATAAGAAGCTTCTGGCTTTGGAGGATTCGCATTGTAGCAAGGACAATCCTCAGGTTTAGACACTAAACTAATAATAACATTATCTACATAATAATAGGCATGGGGTAATTGATCAATTTCACTTCCTTTTGGCTTTTTAACTTGTGTAAACTGAGTCTGCTCATTTCCATCAAAATTACCAATGGTAATAAACTTTTCGTCACCTTTGGCCGTGTAGATATTACAAACTTTTTCCCATCCATAAAAGCCTGTGTAAATCTTATTACCCTGACCTTTCATTACTTTTTCGGATTTAATAATGTATCCAACACCATCTGGAGAAAGAGACTCTTCTTTTGAGAAATGTGCTGCAATATTATTAACCGCAAATTTTGAAGACTCAGAAAGAGAAACAGAAAATTCAACACAATATGTCAATCCTTTTTTCAATGTTTGAGGCTCCTTCCCTTTCTTAATTGGAATTGTAATATATGTTCTCTCTTTCGATGCTTTACCTGGCTTATAAAAATAAACACCAGCATAATTTTCTCCACCAACATCTTTAATCGGCTCTTCAACTCCCATAGCATTATCTGGAACTCCTACATCGCCTGAACCTGATTTGGAAAACAAATCAGCCTTTGTTTCGCCGGGAGATTTTACGTCATTTTCCACCAATTCGATTGAACCCAATTCAGCAGGTTTTTCCTTATCAACAGTTGATTCAAATCCTTGTCTAAAGATCTCTCGCAAAGAGCTCTTTTGAGACAATAATGGATTGACAGAACCAATTGCCAAAAAAGCAACTGAAACAATCCCAAATTTTACGACATTAGATTTCATAATTCTTAACAGTTTTAATAAATACTTTAACCTTTTCAGGATCAATATCCGGATAAACTCCGTGACCCAAATTTACAATATGTCTTCGACTTTCAAACGATTTTAGTAATTTAATTGTCTCATCCTCCACAACTTGATTTGTACCATATAGAACACACGGATCTAAATTACCTTGTAAAGTCTTTGATTCTCCAACCAATTTTCGAGTTTCAGAAATACTCATATTCCAATCCAAACCGAGGGTTGTGCAATTCATATGAGCCAAATCTGGTAAGGAAGCAATAGCACCTTTTGAAAATACCGTCAATGGAGCACCTGAAAGCGAATCAACTATTTTTGCAATGTATTTCAATCCGAATTCTGTATATTGTTCTCTTCCTAGTATACCTGCCCAAGAATCAAACAACTGCAAAGCATCTGCTCCTGAGACCAATTGAGCTTTCAAATACTGAATCGTCACGTCTGTTATTCGACTTAACAATTCATGTGCCAAAGCTGGGTTTGTATAAAGAATTTTACGTGATTCAGAGAAGGTTTTTGAACCTCTTCCCTCCACCATGTAACAAAAAATAGTCCATGGAGCTCCTGCAAATCCGATAAGTGGAACACGACCATTCAATTCCCTTTTGGTAATCTTCAAGGCTTCGAGAACGTAACCTAAACGCTCCTCAACATCAATATTTTTGTCAAGTATTTTAAGCTGTTCCTCCGTACGAATTGTATTTTCAAACCATGGTCCCTTTTGCTCAATCATTTCGTATGGTAAGCCCATTGCTTCCGGTACGACCAAAATATCCGAGAAAATAATTGCAGCATCCACATCTAAAAGATCCACCGGCTGAATAGTTACCTCAGCAGCAAATTCTGGTGTTTCTACTAATTCTTTGAAACCAGATAATTTTGATCGAACAGCACGGTATTCAGGAAGTATTCTACCTGCTTGTCTCATTAACCAAACGGGATAACGTTCAATTGACTCTCCGCGATGCGCCCTTAAAAAAAGGTCATTTTTTAATTCCATGGTTTGCAAAGGTAAAAATTCGCTGAAATTCTTACCAATCAATTTCAGGCTTTTCCATCATTCTTAGAAATTCATTGGATTTACTAAAGTGTTTACAGCCGAAAAAACCGCGGTGAGCAGAAAGCGGTGATGGATGAACCGACTTCAAAATAAAATGTTTCGACTTATCAATCATCTCTTCTTTCGCTATGGCCTTAGATCCCCAAAGCATAATAACGATTCCTTCTTTTTCAGAGTTGATTTTGCGAATAACAGCATCTGTGAATTTTTCCCAGCCAATATTTTTGTGGCTATCCGGCCTCCCTTCTTCGACTGTTAGAATCGTATTTAAGAGCAACACACCTTGTTTGGCCCAACGTTCCAAATTTCCGTTAGAAGGTATTTGTTTTCCAAGATCATCTTTAATTTCCGTGAAAATATTATTCAAGCTCTTAGGAAACGGTCGAACACTAGGCTCTACGGAAAAACACAAGCCGTTAGCGTGTCCTCTCGTGGGATAAGGGTCTTGCCCAAGGATTACCACCTTAATGTCATCAAACGGACATAAGTCAAACGCCCGATAAACCTCACTTTCTTCTGGGAAAATAAAGTCTTTTTTAGCGATGTACAGCCTTTTAACTTCATCGGTTAATTCAACATAATAAGGCTTTTGTAATTCATCATTCAGAATTTCTTTCCAAGAAGAATGTAAAGCCAAACTCATAAATTTCAAATAAGATTCAATTCCTCTTGAATAAAATCTGCAAGCGACTTCAAATAACTTTCAGAAAAATCAAATTTCACGTTTGCGGTTTCATAGATTTCAGGAATACTCTTGGTATAGCCCAATTTCAAAGCTTCCCTATAATTATCCACGGCTTGACCAAAGTTCTCTTTGCTATTTTTCCAAACTCCCAAAGCACCTAATTGAGCAATTCCATATTCAATATAATAAAACGGAACCTCAAATAAATGCATTTGACGCTGCCAAGTGGTTTCCAATATATCCTCATAATTCGACCAATCCGTCAAACCCGTTCCGTAATCAGAACACAATTTTCTCCAATAGGCATAGCGATCCTCAATGGTATGATTAACGTTTTCATAGACCCAATGTTGAAACGCATCAATTTGAGCAATCCATGGCAGTATTTTCAAAATTCCTTCAAGTTGCTCGCGTTTCGCACGACTCAAATCTTCTGAATTTGAATAAAATAAATCCCAATAATTCATTGTCAACATTTCCATTGACATGGATGCCAATTCAGCGACTTCTGAAGGGGTATTTTTAAAACCGGTTAGTTTTAAATCACGAGTTAAAAACGAATGAACGGCATGACCAGCTTCATGAACCATGGTGACGAGATCTCGTTGGGCACCCACCGCATTCATAAAAATAAATGGAACTCCGATTTCGTGCAGTGGGTAGTTATACCCACCTGGTGCTTTGCCAGGTTTCGACTCCAAATCCAAATGTCCCATTTTGTCCATGGTTTGTATACAATCAGCGAAATAGGAGTCAATTTTCCCAAGAATGGAAATCGTTCCGTCCAACATTTCTTTTCCAGTTTGGAATGGTTTTAAAGGCGCTTTGCCTTCGGGATCAACTTCTGCATCCCAAGGTTTGAATTTAGATTTACCAAGTTTATCTAATTTCTTTTGTTGAATTTCCCGGACCAATGGAACAATCAATGTTTTTATCGCTTGATGAAAATTAAAACAATCTTCTTTTGTATAATCAAAACGACCTAAAGCCTGAAATTTATAATCTCTGAAATTTTCAAAACCGGCATTAACCGCCAATTCTTGACGTTTTATGATTAATTCGGAATATAAATTATTCAACGCATCAATGTCTTTTCGTCGACGATTTGATATTTTGTCAAAAATTGTTTTTCTCAAATTTTCATCTTGCTCCCTCAAGTATTGAGCAGCTTTTTGCATCGTGATTTCTTGTCCCTCATGCTCAATTGTTTGAGCACCACTTATGGCTCCGAATTCCTGACTTTTTTCATTCAAGAATGCTTCAATTGGAATATTTTCTTCTCGAAATAAATTCAGCTGCGTCTCAACTGAACGAAAATAAATTCGGAATGCATCATCGTGAATGTACTCTTTTACGAAAGGACTTTGCATCAATTTACGATTCAATTGATCATCCAAAGGAGCCAACTCGGGTTGAATTTTAGTTACAAAAAGCGTATAGGAATTTGAATGTTCCTCATTTTTCGTGTCAATGGTCATTCGAATGTATCGCCAAGCCAAATCTTCTTCTAGAACCGCGTCTAATTCACTTCGATCATACAACCACTTTTCAAAGTCAGTTTTATTATCAATGGATCGATTCAAAAGATCATCAAAAAAAGGTTTAATAACCTCAAATGAATTTATTTCCAACTCATTTGAAAGAAATTTTCGTGGGGCTTTTTCAACTATCATAATAGATTTATTAATCGCTCAATGAGAACGAAATTAAATTTTAATACTTGATAAATAAAGGATTTACTTACCTCTCGAACTTCCTGTTTTCACAGGAG
>JBEIKF010000012.1:0-13154 GCA_040379905.1 Crocinitomicaceae bacterium | reverse complement strand
TTGTTGTGTGCAACTAAACATATATATGTCCTTATATAGAACAACGAATTTTCTATTTGGCGCTGTTCCAATGGACTGGTATTGAATTTGACCACCTAACGACGGATTAATATCTTGATAAGTCAACATAGCTGAGTTTCTTGCTCCGTTTATAATGGCATTTGGAAGAGGACCTCCTGTTAAAGACCAAGGACAATATTGATTCGCTTGATTGGTATTAAAAGAAACTAGTCCGTTTGAACCTATCACACATTGCGTATAGTTCTGACCGTAAAAATTGAACGTAAACCCTAAATTAACAGTACCTGACCATACATCATCAGAAAGTGATACACTACTTGGAGCATTTAGATAAATACCCGCAGATGTATTTGGATTTCCGCCCGTATTACAATTTGTTATTGTAACTGTTTGACCTGCACAAATAGTTGCATCCTGACCCAAACACAAGGCTACATTTGATCCTGCATGAATAAAATTCGATAACTGAAATAATAAAATTAGTGCAAACGTGATTAAGTATTTCATAAATTTTAGTTAGTTTATCTTAAAACGACCCGAAGTTACAAAAAGTTGCCTTACTTAATTTAATTTCATTCAATTTAATCAATAACCAATGAATTAAATGTCAATTTGACACTTACTATATTTACTATTTTTCACGTTGTGTGAATGAAAACTTAATGTAAATTTGCCACTGTTAACAATAAAAAAACATCAACATGTCGAATAAATTTCACGCAGAGATAGAATCTTTCATGTCTCGAGTTAAAGAAAAAAATGGCCATGAACCTGAGTTCATTCAGGCGGTTCAGGAAGTTGCTGAAACCGTAATTCCTTTCATTGAAGCTAATCCAAAATACAAAGTAGCGAAAATTCTGGACAGAATTGTAGAGCCTGAAAGAACGATTATTTTCAGAGTACCATGGCTTGATGATCAAGGGAACATTCAAGTGAACCGTGGTTATCGAGTAGAATTTAACTCAGCAATCGGCCCATACAAAGGAGGACTTCGTTTTCATCCATCAGTAAATTTATCAATACTTAAATTTTTAGGGTTCGAACAAATCTTTAAAAATTCATTGACCACTCTACCAATGGGTGGAGGAAAAGGAGGTTCTGATTTTGATCCGAAAGGAAAATCAGATAACGAAGTAATGAAATTCTGTCAATCGTTTATGACTGAGCTTGCTCGTCACATTGGAGCAGATACGGATGTTCCAGCTGGCGATATCGGAGTGGGCGGACGAGAAATTGGCTATATGTTCGGTCAGTACAAACGACTTCGTAATGAATTTACTGGAGTTTTGACTGGGAAAGCCAGAAACTGGGGAGGATCATTAATTCGACCTGAAGCAACGGGATATGGGACAGTCTATTTTGCAAAGGAAATGTTGTCAACTAAAAATGATTCTTTCCAAGGTAAAATTGTCGCGGTTTCTGGTTCTGGGAATGTGGCACAATTTGCATGTGAAAAAGCAACTCAACTAGGAGCAACAGTGGTAACGCTATCAGATTCTGAAGGATATATCTTCGATGCAGATGGAATTGATGCTGAAAAATTAGCTTGGGTAATGGAGTTGAAAAACGTTAAAAGAGGACGCATTTCTGAATATACCGCTAAATTTCCTAACGCAAAATTTGTAGCAGGGAAAAAACCATGGGAAGTAAAAGTAGACATTGCTCTTCCTTGTGCTACCCAAAACGAATTGAATGGAGAAGAAGCAAAAACGTTGATATCAAATGGAGTAAAATGTGTAGCTGAAGGTGCGAACATGCCTTCAACGCCTGAAGCTATTACTGCTTTTCAAAATTCAGGAGTCTTGTTTTCACCAGGAAAAGCATCAAATGCAGGTGGAGTTGCTACGTCGGGACTTGAAATGTCTCAAAACTCTCTTAGATTGTCTTGGTCAAGAGAAGAAGTTGATCAGCGTCTTCATGGAATAATGGTTTCGATTCACGAAGCATGTGTGAAATACGGTAAAAATGATGACGGATCAATCGATTATGTTAAAGGAGCTAACGTAGCTGGATTCGTAAAAGTTGCTGATTCAATGATTGACCAAGGATTGGTTTAATCTTAACTATCAAAATTAATTGGGGTGTCTCGCAAAGGCACCCTTTTTTTCATTCTAAAAATACAATTTAAAAATAATAAGTATATTTGTTTAGAATAATTCTAAATAATGAACAAAGAATCTTCTCAGTTTACAAGTGAAACCACATTTCATTGGATGATTCAAACCGCAACAGAATGCAAAAAATCAAAATGTTGCAAAAGGTATAAGAAAAAGGGAAACGCATGTAAAAAATGTCCGAAATTTAGTTGATGAGGATTCTTGTTATCGCTTTCATATTGAGTATTAATCTTGGATTCTCTCAAAGGTTAATGAATCGAAAGACAAATTTGATTATTACTTCAGGGGTTTCCAAACAACGTATGGACTATTTTTGGAATTTTGGTGCAAAAACACGGGTCAACTATTTCGAAATTGGCGCGGAAGTTGGATTAGGAATTGAAAGAACGTTCTTCCAACAAACGTATTCACCTCATATTGAATTACTTACTTTTTACAATTTTATTCAACAAGAAGTAAATAGAAAACAAGGAATAGTTTTCGGACCTGGAATTATTCTTTCAGGAACAACTTACAAAACAACAACAACTTTTAATTATGGAGATATCCTATTGGCTTATCAGTTTTGCGTAGGACAAAAATGGAAGTTTTTCCATCACGGTGGATATGGTATTATGTTCGAATCATTCCAATCAAACAAAGGTAAAATTGTTTCCAGAGGCTACAATTACTGCTTCAAAATAGGCATATCTTATGCGCTTCACATTTAATTTATTCTTTTTCATCATTCTTTTTTCTTGTTCAAAAAATAAGAAAACACAAATATCAGTTTTTGGCCATGCCGGAATGGGCCTTTCAATTGAAAACTCCCTATATCACGATAATTCAAAAGAATCTATCGAATTATGTTTAGCTCTTCCAAGTTCTGACGGAGTTGAGGTAGATGTCCAAATGGACAATCAAGGGGAGCTTTGGCTTTATCACGATGAATTTTTAGACAATATTTCATCTCTCAACGGTTGCTTGAATGACAAAACCACATCCGAGATGGAACAGGCATTCTACAAGACTTTAATGAAAGAAAAGTTGATCAAACTAAAACAGGTTTTACCTCTAATTGGTGAAAATCAAAAACTCTTCTTGGATTTAAAGATTACAAATTCCTGTTCAAACCAAATCGTGGATTTTAATCAATTTAAAGAAAGTCTTTCAACGTTATTGGAGAACGATACAACCAATGTATTCGTAATTTTATCTGATAGTAGTTGGTTGAAAAAAACGGCTGAAATTTGGCCCGTCTTTTATAGTACTGACAATTTTTATGAGGGATATAATTTATTGGTCAATTATCCAAAAGCTTTAGGAATAATAATACGCAACAAGGCAATTGAAAGCTCCCAAATAGAGTCAATACAATCACTTGATAAAGAGGTTTACTTATTTGATATTCGCTCTCCTAAAAGCATTCGTGAAGCCATCAAGAAAAATCCGAATGGTATTATTACAGATGACATACGGGCCGCACTCGTCTATAAATAATTTATGAAAATTAATAGTTCATCAATCTGAATTTCAACGGTTTATTTATTTCATAGGTTTTTTTACTAAGTTAACTTCTTCCAAGTTGTGTAAAAAGTTAACAAATACAAATGTTGTATATGAAATTAATATTTTAATTCGATTAACTTTGTTTGCTATTACTTATAGGACAGAGCGAAGGGAATGAATCATTTAAAAGATACGTTTAAACATAAAGGAATGCGAAAAAATCTCATTTCGCAACTCAAAGAAAAAGGGATTGAAAATCAAGCTATTTTGGATTCTTTCGACCTAATTCCACGTCATTATTTTCTAGATTTAGCATTCGAAGAACAGGCTTATTCTAATATGGCATTTCAAATTGGATCAGGTCAAACCATTTCACACCCTTATACAGTCGCTTTTCAAACGGAATTATTGGAACTTGAAAAAGGTAATAAGGTTTTGGAAATAGGAACAGGTTCTGGTTTTCAAACCTGCATATTGTGCGCATTAGGGGCAAAAGTGTTTTCTATCGAACGGCATCGGGACCTACATTTAAAATCGAAACAAATCATTCATTTTTTCAATTTCAATCCCAAATTATTTTTCGGAGATGGTTATCAAGGTAATAATTCGTACGCACCATATGATCGGATTTTAGTTACTTGTGGTGCTCCTGAAATTCCCGCCGAACTTAAAAATCAACTCAAAATTGGAGGTATAATGATTATTCCGGTTGGCGATGGAATTGAACAAAAAATGATGAAAATCAAAAAAATAAATGAAAATGAATATAATGTTCGTGAATACGGAACATTCAAATTCGTTCCCATGTTAGAAAGGACAGTAAAATAAGTAAAATGAAAGTACTGATTATAGACGATGAACGTTCAATTCGTAGAGCTTTGAGAGAGATTTTGGAGTTCGAAGGTTGTCATGTTATCGAGGCTGAAAATGGCAAGGAAGGTATTGAAGCGACTCAAAAAAACGATCTTGATCTCATTTTCTGTGACATCAAAATGCCTATGCTAGACGGATTGGAAGTTTTAGCTGCTTTGAATTCTGGAGAAAATAACACACCGATTGTTATGATTAGTGGTCATGGGAACGTTGAAACAGCGGTTCAAACAATTAAAAACGGGGCATTCGATTTCATAGAAAAACCGCTTGACCTAAATAGAATATTGGTAATTCTTAGAAATGTAAAAGAACGGAACACGATGGTTATCGAAACCAAAGTCCTCAAAAGTGCAATCAAACGAATCAAAGGGGATTTAATCATCGGAGAAACACCTGAAATTCAAAAAATTAAGCAGATGATTGAAAAGGTTGCACCATCCGATGCACGTGTTTTAATTACGGGTGGTAATGGAACTGGAAAAGAACTGGTAGCTCGATCTATCCATGACTTCTCAAATCGTTGTAAGATGCCTTTCATTGAAGTAAATTGCGCTGCCATACCCTCGGAATTAATTGAAAGTGAATTATTTGGCCACGAAAAAGGTGCTTTTACATCGGCTGTGAAAGACAAAAAAGGAAAATTTGAATTGGCTTCAGGCGGCACGTTATTTTTGGACGAAATTGGTGATATGTCACCCAGCGCTCAAGCCAAAGTACTAAGAGCCTTGCAAGAAAATGTGATTCAACGTGTTGGAGGAGAAAAAGATATTAAAATTGATTGTCGTATCGTCGCTGCAACAAATAAAGATTTGCGTAAAGAGATATCTGAAGGACGTTTTCGTGAAGATTTGTACCATCGATTGGCTGTAATCCTAATACATGTTCCATCGCTCAATGAGAGGAAAAACGATATACCACTTTTAGCCGAACACTTTTTGAAGTTAATTTGTCAGGATCATGGAATTCCTCGTAAAACCATCACTCCAAAAGGAATGGACTCGCTGAAAAATATCGATTGGACAGGAAACATACGAGAATTACGAAATATCCTAGAAAGACTTGTAATTTTATGTGATAATGAAATTAATCAGCAGGATGTTGTCATATACGCAAATCCAAAACAAAACTAAAATTGGGTATGCTTATAAATGAATTTGTGACCAATTATAAATGATTGAATAAAAATGTACGAACAAAAGCGTCAAAATTGGTATGTAGTTAAAACAAATCCAAGGGCGGAGAAAAAAGTTTTTGATCGAATATGTTCATTAAAAATTGAGGCCTATCTTCCCTTGATTCAGACAATACGTCAATGGAGTGATAGAAAAAAAAAAGTCGAAGTTCCTCTTATTAATTCTACCTTATTCATTCATTGCTTTGAGAATGAACTAGCGAATTTATATAATGTTCAAGGGGTTCATTCAATTTTAAATTATTTAAAAAAACCAGCAATCGTCCAAGAGTATGAAATCAACAATTTGAAGTTATTGTTAAAGCAACAAACTAACTTACAATTACTTGATTCTGAAATGATCATCAAAGGCGATAAAGTTGAAGTCATTCGTGGTCCTTTTCAAGGATTAATCGCAACCTCGATTGAAATAGAACGTACACACAAATTAATAGTTGAGATTGAAGGAATTGAACAAAAGTTTATTGTTCATGTGCCTAGAAGTTATGTTAATAAATTAAGAACTTGATTCGTTCAGAATATTTTTTTAAAGAATCCTTGATATTTATGGATTTTACAAATGCGAATCAATAGACTGTTGAATGATGAAAAAAAGAATACTAGTTACAGGAGGCGCAGGATTTATCGGTTCAAACACATGTGAAAACCTTATTAACGAAGGACACGATGTAATTTGCTTGGATAATTTCATTACGGGAAGAAGAAGTAATATTGAAAAGCTAATGCCTTTACAATCGTTTAAATTAATTGAAGGCGACATTCGAAATTTAGAAGATTGCAGAAAATCGGTTATAAATGTTGACATTGTTTTGCATCTTGCTGCACTTGGTTCCGTGCCAAGATCCATAGCTGATCCGATTACAACTAATGATATCAACATAACTGGTTTTTTGAATATGATAGTTGCGACGCGAGATGCAGGAATAAAACGATTTGTATACGCTGCAAGTTCATCAACATATGGAGATTCTGAAAACCTTCCTAAAGTAGAGGAAATAATTGGAAAACCCCTTTCTCCTTATGCAATAACAAAATATGTTGGAGAATTGTATGCGGATATTTTCGCGAAATCTTACGGAATGGAATGCATTGGATTAAGATATTTCAATGTGTTCGGAAGACGACAGGACCCAGCGGGAGCCTATGCCGCGGTTATACCTAAATTTGTAGATGCACTGATCAATCATAATTCACCAGTTATAAATGGAGACGGCTCATTCTCAAGAGATTTCACATACATCGACAATGTCATTCAAATCAATAAATTAGCCATGTTTACAGCTGAACAAACCGCAATAAATCAGGTTTATAATGTCGCATTTGGTGAAAGCTCCACGTTGAATGAATTGTATTTTGAAATCAGAGAAAATTTATTGTCTTTCGATTCAAAAATCGGAGAAATAGAACCGACATATGGTCCATCAAGAAAAGGGGATATTCCTCATTCATTAGCCTCGATTGAAAAAGCAAAAAATCTATTATTATATTCTCCAAAATACAGCTTAAAAGAAGGTTTACAGGAAACCGTTTCTTGGTATTGGCGAAATAAAATTGATTAAATTGAAAGTTCAAGTTTTACTCCTGAATTCAATCAAATACATGAATTTAATTAAAAAGTATCTCCAAATCAAACAGCTCCGAGTCATCGCCGTCGTTATCTGATACAAGAAATAGCTTGGCTTTATTTTGGTCGATTGAATGAACTGCAACGGATTCTATTTTTGATTTTAAAACAACATCTCCGTTCTTGATTACTTGGGTTTTAACTTTAAAATTGGTTTGCATTTCTGATAAGTCGAACCATCCTATTGCACTTCCAACAATTTCTCCATCGTTATACCAATCCTCTGTTCTTTCAGATGAGGCCGTTATCATAACCTGACCACTCGCTGTAATTGTTGCGCCTGAAACTCCCGCATATAATCCTTCAATAGGCTCAATTTCCATTTTGAATTTCTTGCATTGAATTTCTGTTTTTTTTCTTTTCAAAAAATCAAAAAAAGCTGACTTTTTTACAACAAAAATCTCATTTGTTCCGCGGTTAAAAAAATAGAGTTTATTATCGTAATAAGCCAACGCTTCCACATTGAATTCAGACAACTCAATTTCATTTTGCGTCCTCAAATATTCATAAAATTCATTTAAATCGAAATTTTGCAACTTATAATTATCTGACAAGGAAATCAATTTAGCTTTGTTTCTATTTTCTTTCTTGGAACCCGACCCAACAAGTAGTAAATAATCATTATTTTCTATAGATAAAATCGTACAAGCCTCATAATCAGATTTATGTTTTTTTTCTTTTATTTGAGTTGGTGATACTTCTTTTTCAATTACAATTGTCTCGAGTAATTTTCCAGATAAATCGCAAACTGAAAGTCCTTCGGTATTGTCAGATATCATCAATAACCTGTCACCATATACCTCCAAACCAGAAACGGCTGGAACTTTTATCTTTTTTTGTTTTAACAAGCGGACTTCCATTTTGTAGTTGGGATTTTGACAGGCGAACGTAATGATACCGAACAAAAAAATTAATGACCTCATCTACTTCAGAGAAAAGTGCTTTTCCGCCTCTTCCGCAATATAATTTCCTATGGCCAACGAAGCAGTTGCCGCTGGAGAAGGAGCATTCAAAACATGAATAGACTTTCCATGATATTCAATTCTAAAATCATCTCTCGTATCTCCATCCTTCGCCAATAAAAGTGCCCTCACTCCTGCCCTACCCGGATGAATATCATCCATTGTGAGCGATGGAATCATTCGTTGCAATGTCTTCAAAAATAATTTTTTGGAAAAAGCGCGTCGGTACTCATTGATTCCAAAAGACATGTTATTAAAAAATAATTTCCATGTTCCACCATATGTCAATGCATCGATTGTATCTCTCAAAGAAAAATCTGTTTTTCCGTATCCTTCTCGTTTGAAAGTAAATACCGCATTTGGACCACATTCAATTTCCCCGTCTGTCATACGTGTAAAATGTACACCTAAAAATGGGAAATCAGGATTCGGTACGGGATAAATGAGGTTCTTCACTTTATGTTTTGCCTGAGGGGTCAATTCATAATAATCGCCTCTGAATCCAACTACTTTTTCTTTCAAATTGACACCATCTTTTTTTGCCATTCGATCCGCCTGAAGTCCTGCGCAGAAGACCAAATATTCAGATTCAAAATTACCTTTAGATGTAACGATTGTTGATGAAAGTTCACCTTTTTCTATCGCCGTTACTTCGTGCCCTAAGAACAATTTACTTTCTGGCTGAATTGCCAATGCCAACTCAACCATTTTAGCAGTCGCTCCCCTGAAATCGATTATTCCAGTTACAGGAACCCATATGCCTCCGATTGATTCAACGAATGGTTCTATTTCTTTCACTTGATCGGCATTAATTCGCTCAATACCTTCAATTTTATTTTCTAGACCCGTCTGGAATACTTTTTCAAGATTCGGCAACTCTTTTGGATCCGTTGCAACAACAACCTTTCCGCAAACATCATGAGCTATTCCATATTCTTTTGCAAAAGCGACAAGTTCGTGGCGACCCTCTATGCAATTCTTAGCTTTAAGTGAACCGGGTTTGTAATAAAGTCCAGAGTGAATTACACCCGAATTATGTCCAGTTTGATGATCTGCTAATAGATTTTCCTTTTCAAAAAGCGCAATTTTCAAATTTGGGTTTTTCTTCTGAAGCTTGTAAAAGGTAGCAGCTCCAACAATTCCACCTCCAATAACCGCTATGTCGAATTTCATGAGAAAAGTTTTAACAAAATTAAGAATAAAAAAATCGAATCATTAGCGATTATTCTCAATCACATAATTCAAAACCTTCTCCATTAAATGCGCTCTGTCTTTACCAATAACATTATGCTTATGCATTGGATAAGGGAAGAAATCCATTTGAATTCCTAGTTCAACGAATTTTTTCACAAGTGCATAATTGTGCTGCATTACTACAACATCGTCAATTGTTCCGTGAATCAATAATAGATCACCTTTCAAATTTTGAGCATGATTCAACAAAGACGCTTTTTCATAACCATCTTTATTCTGTTCAGGACGATCCATGTAGCGCTCGCCATACATAATTTCATAGTATTTCCAATCAGTTACAGGGCCACCTGCGACTCCAACTTTAAAAGTTCCCGGTTGACGAAGCATCAAGGATGTTGTCATAAAGCCACCAAAAGACCAACCATGAACAGCCAATCGATTTCCATCGACATAAGAAAGGGATTTCAAATAATCAACGCCAGTTAACTGATCTTCCATTTCAACATCTCCTAATCTTCGGTGAATTTGAGATTCAAAGGCGAATCCACGCTCAGCTGAACCACGATTATCAAGCGTAAAAATGATGTATCCCTGATTGGCCATCCAATGCATCCATAGATTTGCTCCTGCCAACCAGGAATTGGTAACCATTTGTGCATGTGGACCACCGTAAACATAAACTAAAACCGGATATTTTTTGGAAGGATCAAAATTCGAAGGTTTAATCATTCTGTAGTGCAAATCAGAGCCGTCTTTACCTCTTAAAGAACCAATTTCCGTGCTTCCAACATTGTATTCGTCTAATTTTTCTTTCGAAACAAGGAGTAACTTAGCCATTTTGCCGTTGCTAGTCCACAACATCGATTTGTGCGGAACTGTTGTACTCGAATAGGAATCGCAATAATAAGCTCCATCCGTGCATAGCGAAAATGAGTGCGTTCCTTCCTCTCTTGTAATTAACTCATTAGTTCCATTCAAATCAACTCTGTAAATCAATGTATTTGTTGGATTGGACCCTGTAGCGGAATAGTAAATGTACTTTTTGTCTGAACTCGTTTCCAAAATCTCTTTCGCTACAAACGTATTTTCAGTTAGCTTTTTCTTTAATTTTCCATCAAAATCAAACAAGTAGAGGTTGTTGAATCCATCACGCTCTGAAATCCATATAAAATCGTTTGATTCCGAATAAAAATAAGCCGGATGCTCTGGTTCTATCCATTTTTCATTCGTTTCCTCGAAAAGTGTTTTAACGAATTTCCCAGATTTTGAATCGTAAACATTTAACCACATGTGATTTTGATCGCGGTTTACCTCAGCAACAACAATAAATTTTTCGTCAGGCGTAAAAGTTAAATTGGTAAAATAATCATCCTTTGCTCCTCGCGGATTGATGTAAACCGTTTTCTTCGATTTCAAATTGTAAATACCTACACGGGGCTCTTCCGATTTTTGTCCTGCCATCGGGTATTTGATTGAAACAAGTTCACCTGGAGTGGCGTTAATGTCTAACAGAGGATAGTTGTGAACATTGGTTTCATTTTTCTGATAAAACGCCAAGTAATTTCCGTTACTTGACCAAAAAATACCACCCGAAATGCCAAATTCGTTTCGAGCAATCGATTGACCTGAAACAATATTTTTATCCTTGTTTTTTGTAACGGCTTTTCCGTCAAGAAACAAATTATTTTCAATCGTGTATGCGAATTTATTTGATTTTGAATGGTATGATTGATTCTCTGATTTTTCAGGAGAAGTTTTTAAAATTTGTCCCGTTTTGGAGGAAACATTCCACTTAGAAATTGTCTGACCATCATTTAAGAGAATCTCATTTTCTGAAAGCCATGACATTCCAAAGAAATTCCCATAAGTAGTTTTTAAACTTACGTTTATGTAGTCAATTTTTACGAGTTCTAACTCCTTTTCTGAGGAAACAGATGACTTCAAAAGTGTTTTCCAGTCTGCAGAACAATAGGAATAATCATAAGTAGTTGGTATCCAAAGAAAATTGTTAATGCGATCTGGAGAAAGCGCCCTTTGCTTTAAAACAGATTCTTTCAGAGTCAACTCTTTTTTCTGAGCTAAACTTAATGTCGAAAGGAAAATGAAAAGGGGAAAAATTACTTTGTTCATATGCGTTTTATGAATTGATTAAAAAAATGTTCGATTGGTCGTCCAGCCGCAAAGCAGTCCAAAACGAGTTGATCTAAATTAGGATCTAGTATAGTCTCAGCAGGAAATTCCTGAAAGAAATACCATTGTTTATTATAAATCAGCGGTTCTTTGGAAGCGGCTTCCTTCAAGTATGCTGGAATAACTTTGTTTTTCTCCCCCAAAATGCTTCCGAAATGGGATTTAAATTTGTTGGAATTATAGATTTTTTGAAATTCAACGAGGTTATTTGCAATTCCTTCGCGAATCAACTCCAAATCCTCTTTTTCAATTTCGTAAATTCCGCCGTAAACACGAACATGTTCCGGACCAAACTCAAAATATACACCATTAACAGCCTGGCTTTTCTTGCCGTTCGGAGCAATTACGGCTGAACACTGTAATTTATAAGGTGATTTATCTTTTGAAAACCGAATATCACGGTTGATTCTAAAAACACAATCCTTGGCAAGTAAATCTTTAAATGCTGAATCACTTTGAGCAATTTTGTCAATTAGATGTTGCGTGAAGGCATAAAAGGGTTTTTTAATGTTTTCCTCGTAGCGCTTACGGTTCAAATCAAACCAATCTTTGTGATTGTTCGGCGCCAATTCAATGAAAAAGTGTAAGAAATCTTCGGTAAAAAAGGCCATAACTTACAAAAAAGTCATAAAAAGCGGAAAAGGAACGCTTCCTTCAACGGTATAAATAATGTCGCTGGAAAAGGTATTTCTTCCTTTATATATGTGTTCGCCGTCGAAAGTGTAAATGATATCACTACTGAACGTGTTTCTTCCTTTATAAATGTGCTTACCATCAAAGGTGTAAAGAATATCGCTCGAAAATTGATTTCTTCCTTTGTACAAATGTTTACCGTCATAGGAATACAAAATATCGGAGCTGAAGGTATTTCTTCCTTTGTAAATGAATTTTCCATCCCACGTATATAAAATGTCGGATGAAAAAGCGTTTCTTCCTTTATATAAGTGTTTCCCGTCAAAAGAATAAAGTATGTCTGAACTGAATTTGTTTCGCCCGGAATAAATGCGCGATAAATTATCTCCCATAAAACTGGATAAAGACAATAACAAAATAAAGAAAATTGATTTTTTAAACATAACTCGATAAAATTAGAAAGAATAACGAAACTTAAAATCATTTATTAAATTTCGAATAACTCCGCAGTCATTTGCTACATTTGTCAAGATGAAAATTTCGGCTTCCATTTACAGTGATAAAAAAAGACCTTTAAAAGAAGTGATTGATGATCTTGTCGCTCACCAAGTGGATTTGTTGCACGTGGATTGCAATGATGATTTGTCCGTTTTTGAAGACATTAAGCGAATTCGTGAATGGTGTACCTTGCCAATTGATTTACACATCATCACTCAAAATCTCGAAAAATATTACGATTTATTGATTAAAAACCCGGTTGAATATGTGACTTTTCAATTTGAGGAACTGAAATCTCCATTGAACTTACCAATCGAAATTAAAGGAAAAAAGGGATTGGCTATCACCACGCCGACTTCTGT
>JBEIKF010000011.1:0-13777 GCA_040379905.1 Crocinitomicaceae bacterium | reverse complement strand
GCTTTTTAACTGATCAAATAAAGGAAATTGCCTTAAAAGTCAACGAAATTAAATCAGCAGCGAATCACCGTATTCAATATCCTGAAAGTGAAATGGCTAAAAAGTTTATTGAACATCTTAAAGATCGAAGAACAAAATTGGCAGAGGAGTATTCTGAAATTTACTGGGAGGGTTAAAATTAAATCACATTTCCTTTTATTATTTTAACTTAATTCACATTACTTGTTGAATAATCAAATTTATCGATAGATTCTATTCTACTTGGAATACTTATTTTTGATAAAAAATTAACTATGGGATTACTTGATAATAAAATTGTTTTAATTACCGGTGCTTCTCGCGGAATTGGAAAAGCGATTGCCGAGGAGTGTGTTAATCAAGGTGCAACTGTTGCTTTCACCTATTTATCTTCAGAAGAGAAAGCAAGAGCTTTGGAGGCTGAATTGACTGCAAACGGTGGTAAGGCAAAAGGATTTCGTTCAGATGCGTCTAAATTTGATGATGCACAAAAATTAGTTGATGACGTCGTTGCTGAGTTTGGAACCATCGATGTTTTAGTAAATAATGCCGGAATCACGCGTGATACTTTGTTGATGCGCATGTCTGAAGAACAATGGGATGAAGTAATAAATACAAACTTGAAGTCTGCTTTTAATTTAACGAAAGCGGTTCAGCGTCCGATGCTAAAAGCAAGAAGTGGTTCGATTATTAATATGTCATCTGTTGTTGGTGTAAAAGGTAATGCAGGACAAGCAAATTACGCGGCTTCGAAAGCTGGTCTAATCGGTTTTACGAAGTCTGTTGCGGCTGAACTTGGTTCTAGAAATATTCGATGTAATGCTATTGCACCTGGTTTCATAGAAACAGAAATGACGGAAGCCTTGGATCAGAAAGTAGTTGAAGAATGGAGAAATGGCATTCCTTTAAAAAGAGGCGGACAACCTATTGATGTGGCGAATGCAACCGTGTTTTTAGCATCGGATATGTCTGCTTATATTACAGGTCAGACGTTACATGTTTGTGGTGGAATGTTAATGTAAACATATGAATATTCGTCCGAGAAGAAATCGAAAGTCGACTGCCATTCGAAATATGGTGGAGGAAACCAAATTAGGGGTTGAAAATTTGATTTACCCCATTTTTCTCAAAGACGGGAATAACATTAAGGAGGAGGTTTCTTCACTTCCAAACAATTTTCGTTGGTCAATTGATCGTTTGCTACCCGAGTTGGAATCGTGGTTAAAATTGGGAATTACGACGTTCGATATTTTTCCTGCAGTCGATGAAAGTTTGAAAGACAAGATAGCATCCTACAGTTATTCTGAAGACAATTTTTATTTACACGCCATTCGAAAAATAAAGGAAACATTTCCAGAGTTAATGCTGATGAGTGATGTTGCTCTTGATCCCTACTCATCTGATGGTCACGACGGTTATGTTGAAAACGAAAAAATTCTTAATGATGAAACGCTGCCAATTCTCGCAAAAATGGCTTTGGCTCAGGCGCAAGCAGGAATCGATATCATTGGCCCGTCAGATATGATGGATGGAAGAGTTGGTGTGATTCGTGAAACACTTGATGCCAATGGATTTACAGAGGTTAGCATCATGTCTTACACGGCTAAATATGCAAGTGCGTTTTACGGTCCGTTTCGCGATGCATTGAATTCTGCACCAAAATCTGGGGATAAAAAGACTTACCAAATGAATCCAGCGAACAAACGCGAAGCGCTTCTTGAGGCTCAATTGGATTTTGAGGAAGGTGCTGATATGTTAATGGTTAAGCCGGCTCTTTGTTACTTGGATGTCATTCAACTTTTAAAGGATAATTTTAATGTTCCTATCACTGCATATAACGTCAGCGGAGAATGTGCCATGGTATATGCTGCAGCTAAAAATGGATGGTTAGATTACGAACGTGCTGTTTACGAAATGTTGCTTAGTATGAGACGTGCAGGAGCGGATGGAATCTTGACTTATTTTGCGAAAGACTTCGCTGAATTTACTAAAAAATAGATTTAAGTATGAGTGTTTATCAAATTGATAATCAATGGATAAGTTTACTTCAATTTGAAGAAATAATCTCATCGGGTTTTCAGCTTGAATTGAGTGAAAAAGCCAAGCAACGAATTCTTGATTGCAGAAAATACTTGGATGATAAAATAGCAAATTCATCAGGTTTAATTTATGGTATAAATACGGGTTTCGGTTCGTTATGTAATACGGCCATTTCTAAGAATGATTTGGAGCAACTTCAACGAAATTTAGTTCTATCTCATGCTTGTGGAATGGGAGAAGAGGTACCTAATGATATCGTTAAGCGCATGCTTTTCTTGAAAATTCTTGGTTTGGCTCACGGAAATTCAGGTGTGCAATTGGAAACGGTTGAAAGATTGATATTCTTTTTTAATAACGAAATTCTTCCGATTGTTTATGAGCAAGGAAGTCTCGGGGCATCAGGCGATTTAGCACCATTGGCGCATTTATCGTTACCACTTATCGGTGAAGGTGAAGTCGACTATCAAGGTATTCGCTATAGCGGAAAGGAGATGAATGAAAAATTCAATTTAAAACCAATTGTTTTAAAGTCTAAGGAAGGATTGGCATTGTTGAATGGAACGCAGTTTATGAGTGGATACGCAACGTTTGCTGTTACCTCCGGTTTTGATTTATGGAATAAGTTTAGTCAAACAGCTGCGCTTTCACTCGAGGCATTTGATGGAAGAAAAGAACCATTTCAAGAAAATGTCAATGCAATTCGAAATCAAAAGGGGCAAATTGAAACAGCTAAATTCATGCGTAATATTCTAATGGGTAGTGAATTTATTGAACGAGAAAAAGAACATGTTCAAGACCCGTATTCATTTCGTTGTATTCCTCAAGTGCATGGAGCTACGAAAGATACACTCGATTTTTGTAGTCAACTAGTTGAACGAGAGATTAATGCAGTAACAGATAACCCAACTATTTTTCTTGAAGATGATGACATCGTCTCCGCAGGTAATTTTCATGGTCAACCGCTGGCCTTGGTTATGGACTATTTGGCAATTGCCTTAGCTGAACTTGGTAGTATTTCTGAGCGTAGAACCTACAAATTGATTTCCGGAACTCGCAATTTACCTGCGTTTCTAGTGGCCAAGCCAGGTTTGAATTCGGGTTTGATGATTGTTCATTATGCGTGTGCATCTATTGTAAGTCAAAACAAACAACTTTGCACGCCGGCATCCGTAGATACAATTGATTCTAGTAACGGACAAGAAGATCACGTTAGTATGGGAGCAAATGCTGCAACTAAATTATATCGAGTCATTGACAATTGTTATTCCATCCTTGGAATTGAAATGTTGACGGCTGCCCAGGCAATTGAATTTAGGAAACCTTTAAAGTCCAGTTCGACAATTAATGCGTTGCATGCTTCTTTTAGAAAAGAAATTAATTTTATCGAGGAGGACGAGTTTACTTCTTTTAAAATGCGACAAGCAAAGGATTTTGTTCAGAAAACAATGAAACAATATGTCAGTAATGAATGAATTTAAACAGCCCCAAAAATCTAGAATTCCTCAATTATTGCTTGTAACCGGGATAATTTCTTTGCTCGGGACGGGTTCTACGATTCTTTCGTCGTTAATGTCAATCATTTTGGGTAAACCGAGTCCAGAAGAAATTACTGAGTCAAAATTGGAATTGGCAAGATCTTTGGAACAAGTTGAAAAAAATGATGTGCAATTTTTGGAAGAGTTGATAAGAAATTTGCAAATTATGTTGGATGCCATGTATCAAAATTTCTTTCTTTATACATTCGTTGCGGCTTTGGTTGCGGGGGTGGGTTTAGCCGGAATTATTTTTATGTTCATGCGCAAGGAATTGGGTTTTCATTTGTATATCATTTATTCACTGCTTTATGTTGCTCAAAGTTATTTGTTTGTTTCTCCCGCAAATGTCCCTTTAGTTTTGGTTTTAACGAATCTCGGTATTTCAGGAATATTTATTTATATTTATTCTCGAAGTTTAAATTGGTTTAGAAATGTCGAATTATAGTGTTTTGTTTAATTTAAAATTTAATTGTATGAAAAAGTTATTTATTACTTTATTTTTAGGTGCTAGTATCACTTTAAACGCTCAATCTACAAAAACATACGGAGGAGTTAAATTTCCGACATCTGTTGAAGTTGGTAGTGCGACATTGGAATTGAATGGGGGAGGTGTACGAGAAAAATATTGGATTGATTTGTATGCGGCCGCATTGTATGTTACTAAAAAAACAGATGAGCCAGGTAAAATCGTTTATGCTAATGACGAGCAAGCAATTCACATTAAAATCATTTCAAGTAGTGTTACACGTGAACGATTTATTGAATCGGTAAATGAAGGTTTCAAAAATGCAGGTCACGGAAAGGCTACAGATGCAGAAATCAAAAAATTCATGGGTTTCTTTTCTGATGAATTTAAAATTGGTGACAAAATCAATTTGGAATTTATTCCCGAAAAAGGAGTTACCGTTAAAAAGAATGGAACAGCAAAAGGAACAATTCCTGGTTTAGACTTTAAAAAGGCTCTTTTCGCTATATGGTTGGGGTCAAAACCTGCTTCAGCGGATTTAAAGCAAGGAATGCTTGGAAAGAATTAATAATATGAAGATTTAATTTTAAGGTCGACTCAATTTCAGTCGGCCTTTTTTTATGAATACAAATCTCGGGTTAGACATAAAATCCTAGCTTTTAGCTATCTTTGCAAAAAATATAAATAATCACAATGCTTAGTGTTAATAATCTATCGCTTCAATTTGGAAAACGGATTTTATTTGATGAAGTAAATGTTAAATTCGTCAATGGAAATTGTTATGGTGTAATCGGTGCCAATGGAGCAGGGAAATCAACGTTTCTAAAAATTCTTACAGGTGATCAAGATCCTACAACAGGTAGGGTAGAGTTGGAGCCAGGAAAACGAATGGCCGTATTAAAACAGAACCACTTTGAATTCGATCAATCTCAGGTTCTACAAACCGTTATTATGGGACATAAACGTCTTTATGAAATAATGGTTGAGAAAGATGCACTTTATGCAAAGCCTGATTTTTCAGAAGAGGATGGAATGAAAACAGCCGAGTTAGAAGGTGAATTTGCAGATTTGGAAGGTTGGAATGCGGAAACGGACGCGGCTACTTTACTAAGCAATTTAGGAATCGAAGAATCCAAACATTATTTGTTGATGGAAGAGCTTTCGAATGACTTAAAAGTTCGCGTGCTTTTAGCCCAAGCATTATTTGGAAATCCTGATGTGTTGATTCTCGATGAGCCTACCAATGACCTTGATTTGAAAACAATTTCTTGGTTAGAGGACTTTTTAATGGATTTTAGAAATACAGTGATTGTTGTTTCTCACGACCGTCACTTCTTAGATACTGTTTGTACCCACATTTGCGATATCGATTTCAGTAAAATTAATCTGTATACAGGGAATTACAGCTTCTGGTATCAATCTTCTCAACTTGCGGCGCGACAACGTTCTGACAAAAACAAAAAGGCAGAAGACAAGAAAAAAGAGCTTATGGAATTTATTTCCCGTTTCTCTGCGAATGCAGCTAAGTCGAAGCAAGCTACAAGCCGACGAAAAATGTTGGATAACCTGGATTTAGAGGAAATTAAGCCTTCTTCAAGACGTTATCCTGGAATTACGTTTCATCAAGATAGAGATGCTGGTAATCAGATTTTATCGATTGAGAATCTTTCAAAATCAGTTGAGGAGTCAACGCTGTTTAGCGGAATCAATTTAATTGTCAATAAAGGAGATAAGATTGCTTTTATTTCAAAGAATTCAGTAGCCTTAACGGCATTTTTCCAGATTATGTCTGGTAATATGAAGTCTGATACAGGAGAATTTACATATGGTACCACAATCACGACAGCCTATTTGCCTAACGATAATCATCATTACTTTGATTCGAAACTTGCTTTGATTGACTGGTTACGTCAATACGCTCAAACGGATGAAGAACGCGAGGAAGTTTATTTGAGAACGTTTCTCGGACGAATGTTATTTACAGGTGAAGAAGCGATGAAACACGCTACAGTTCTATCGGGAGGTGAAAAAGTCCGTTGTATGTTGTCCAAAATGATGTTGGCAAAAGCAAACTTGTTATTAATGGATGAGCCAACAAACCACTTGGATTTGGAGTCTATTACCGCATTGAACAATGCAATGAAAGAGTTTCAAGGAACACTTCTTTTCACATCTCATGACCACGAATTAGTTAATACAGTTGCCAATCGAATCATTGAAATTACACCAAATGGCATAATTGATAAAATGATGTCATATGATGAATATTTGTCAGATGCGAAGATTGTTCAATTGCAAGAAGAGCTATACGCTTAATTAATGTTCGAATGATTCAGTATCACGTTTTTTTCGATTCTCCAAATCAACATTACATTCAGTTTAAAGCTGTATTCCCCGTAAAAAAAACGGAAACGATTCTAAATATTTCAGCTTGGCGTCCCGGACGTTATGAATTGGGGAATTTTGCCAAAAATGTTCGAAATTTTAAGGTTTTTAATTCAGGAGGCGAGCGGATTGAATTTCAAAAAATAGATAAGAGTTCCTGGCTGATTCAAAGTGGAAATTTGGAGGAAATAATTGTGGAATATGAATATTTCGCAGCTGAATTGAACGCGGGATCTTCATTCTTAGATGAAACGCAATTGTACGTAAATCCGGTAAATTGTTTTTTATATTCAGCCGATCTTAATGATGAAACCTATCTCATCAATTTTTCAATACCCAATGATTGGAAAATAGCTTGTTCGCTTCCATTTGAAAATAAAGTATTAAAAGCCAAAAACTTCGAAGAATTAGCTGATAGTCCATTTATTTGTTCATCATATTTAAGCTATGATTCTTACGAAGTTCAGGGAATCAAATTTCATCTTTGGTTCAATAATCAAAGACAGATCGATTGGAATCGGTTAAAAACTGATTTTGTTAAATTCACGTCAAAGCAACTTACGGATTTCACCCATTTTCCGGCTTCAGAATTTCACTTTTTAATTCATTCTTTACCATATTCAGCTTATCATGGTGTAGAACACTTGAAAAGCACTGTCATAACACTTGGTCCTTCTTATGAAATTTTTGGTGCTTTGTATTCCGAATTGCTGGGTGTATCATCGCATGAATTGTATCACGTTTGGAATGTAAAAAGCATTCGTCCTGTTGAGATGTTTCCATACGATTTTGAAAAGGAAAATTATTCAAAATTGGGATACGTTTACGAGGGAGTTACAACTTATTTAGGGGATTTGTATCTTTTAAAAAGCGGTGTTTTAAATTTGGGTTCTTACTTGAAGGAATTCAATAAACAACTTCAAAAACATTTTGATAATCCTGGTAGATTTAATTATTCAGTATCTCAATCGTCTTTTGATACTTGGTTAGATGGATATGTTGCAGGTGCTCCAGGAAGAAAAGTTTCCATTTACACGGAGGGTTGTCTGTTAGCTTTTATCGCTGACATCAAAATTCGAAAAGCTACGAATAACAAATTTGGAATCGAGGAAGTAATGAAACGTCTTTATTTCGATTATGCTCAAAAAGGAATTGGTTATTCGGAACACGATTATAGGGTGATTTTGGAGCGTGTTTCAGGAGAAAGTTTTGAAGACTATTTTTTAAATTATATCAATGGAACTAAGCCATATGACAGTCTAATCAATGAATCTCTTGAATACCTTGGTTTAGAATTAATTCAAAAACCTTCTACTTCATTCGCTGAGTCTAAATTGGGTTTCAGAATAGTATCAAAAGGAAAAAATGCGGTTGTTCAATCCATCTACCCTGGAAGTCCATCTGATATAGGTGGATTGCGCGTAGGAGATGAAATAATTGCTTTAAATGGCTCTCAACTAAATAATGATCTGGATAAATGGTTGAAGTATTTTGAAAATGATGACCTTAAACTGTCGGTTTACAGAGATGGAAAGCTATTGGGAGTTACATTGATTACTGGATTTGATTTTTTCTATCCGAAATTTGAAGTGAAACAAATTAAAAATATTACTGAATCTCAACTTGTAAATCTCAAATTCTGGGGTGAAGATGGTATTTGATATCTAATTTAGGATTTGTCCCGATTCAAAATCACAAGTGCTCCAATTATTCCTGGAACCCAACCAACGCAGGTCAATAAAAAAACGATAATAAAAGAACCACAGCCTTTATCTATAACGGCTAAAGGAGGAAATATTATTGCAAGTATAACTTGAAAGCAACTCATTTTATGCTATTGATTATTTGAATTTTCTTTGATTTTTTGTCTGTCTTTGTTTTACTTTTTTGTCCAGAATGAAATACTTCAAAAGTTTATTTTCTTCCATCATGCGTGATGCAATGAAAACATAGGAAACAATAATTGTTGATATGACGAAGAAATAAAAATTTATCATCATTGTGGCGATTAATAATACAGAAAAGAAACATAATAAACCAGACATTCTAAAAAATGAAATTATACGAAAATTTGAATCTAAAATGATTTTCTGTTCTTCACATTTTGCAATTTGTACCTGAATTTGACTTGTATAATAATCTTTATTTTCCTTTTCTAAAATATCTTCTTCTTTTTGATTGTAAAATTGCGCTAGATCGAGTGAACCCTTCACATTTTCAATACTTTTAATTACAGGGAAGCGCTTTATCAAAATTACCATATACATTATCGAAGTTAAAACAGATCCCAATATAAGTAATCCGAAACCGAAATCGAGTTGAAGATGTAAATGTTCATTATCAAACCATTTGATTATTGGATTATTGAATATACTAACGACCTTATTAATGAATTGTCCTTTATCATTATTGTCTAACGCCATAATTTGAATGAAAGTGGTGAAGGTTAGTGCTCCAATAAAAACACTTTCTAAAAGAAAGGTATCAAGCTTCTCTTTATAAATATTGAAATCTTTTTTTAAACTAACAATGAACTTATCATTCCAAAATGAAACGGACTTATCTTGAATAAAGTTTTCTTGATCCAAGTATTCTTTTAGATTTTTTACTTCATAGCCATTAAGTTTTTTACCTTGAAAATAGGCCTTAACTATTTCGCGCTTTATGAAAATTCCTTGATATTTAAATCCCAAAATATTGGTATAAGTAAACATGGATATGCCGCTTATAATTAAACAAAAAGTATTTAAAATGGAATAAAACATCACAAGGCTACATGCAGTAAAAATAAAAGAGTATACGAGATTTTTAAACAAATTAATTCTTTGTGAATAAATAAAGAGTTTATATTCGTCAGGTTTTTTTTGAAATGTACTTTGATTGAATTGGGAAAAAGCAATTATTCGTTGTTTTAAATATATCTGAATACCTTTCAACCTTCTTTTTCCGTAATAAATTGTTATATAGAGAATTATGATATTTAACAGTAAAATACTTACTGCTATTGGTAAATTTTCTTTTTGATAAAAATAATTAGCTAAAATACCAATGGTTAGAACTGCAACTCTAAAAATTAAATCAACATAAATGAAAACGTTCGATTTTTCCAAATAAATGGAGATATCTTCATTTCCTGGTAATGATCTATTTAGATATGGTTGGATTTTAAATTTCATGTCAGCTTAAAAAATTACTTAGTTTATCTTATCGCTTGAAATATGATTTTTGATTTTCCTTAATCCCAATCGCCAAATGTAAATTTCAAATGCAATGAACAGTATGAATAAAGGAAACACGAGGACACTATTAATTTTTGATTTTGCGGACATATAAAAAAGTATAAAATCATAGGTACCATGAAGAAGGATTGGAATAATCAAACTAAGAGCAATGTGTTTTTTTGCTTCATTTGCAGGTTCAAATTTTGAAATAGACAAATAGTAACCCATCGGAACAGCGAATAACATATGACCGGGAACAGCTAATATAGCTCTCATGATAGCAACTCCCATGCCTCCTTTCATGACATAAAGCACATTTTCAACAAGCGCAAATCCCATTGAGATAAAAATTGCATATAGAATCCCATCATAGTATTGATCAAAATCCTTAGCTTTTTTAATCAACCAATAAAAAATAATCCATTTCCCGAATTCTTCAGGAATCCCTGCACAAAAAAATGAAGTATAAAAGGATCGAGCCAATCCAGAGGGAATAGAACTTTCATACTCCGACAAAGGCATAGCAAATAATAAAGCAATAAAAATTGATAAAATACCACCGAAAAATGCTTTCATTAACATGGATTTCGGTTCCTTTTGTAAATCTCTGCTGTAGATTAAATACATTATAAAAAGAGCGGGAGCAATGGAGGAAATCAATAAAGTCATGACACAAAATGTTTACAAATATTTAGTGACTAAATATAAGAATTTCTTTAAATCTTGTCAAATATGTTTCAAAATTTCTTGTTCAATTCCTAAAATCAAATTGTGGATTATTTTAATATGAATTTCTTGCGCTCGATCTGCATATTGAGAGAATGGGGCTCTGATTTCCAATTCGGCTAAATCAGCTAGTTTTCCACCGGATTTTCCAGTTAGAACAATGGTTTTTATCCCTAACTCTTTTGCTTTTTCGACTGCTAAAATGACATTCTTCGAGTTTCCTGAGGTTGAAATTCCAAGAAGTATATCACCTTCTTGTCCCAAAGCCTCCAAATATCTTGAGAAAATGTAATCAAAACCATAGTCATTTCCAACGCATGTTATGTGTGAAGGATCTGATATTGAAACAGCTGCCAATCCTTTTCTGTTATCCCTGAATCGTCCGCTCAATTCTTCAGCAAAATGCATCGCATCGCACATTGATCCGCCGTTTCCGCAACTTATAATTTTATTTCCTTTTTGCAGTGCATTTGCCATAATCAGAACAGCTTCCTCAATCTTGATAAAATTTTCTTCTGTTTGAAACTCATTCAAAATATTCGATGATTCTTCGAATTGCTGTTGGATTTGTTCTCTTAAATTCATATTCGGAAATTATGATTCAAATTTAATCAAAAGGTCAGAGCTGAGCAATTCCGTGTTACTTTCGTATCTTTGAATCGAATTATGGCAACATCCTATTTTGAAAATAAAGTTGTTTGGATTACGGGGGCTTCATCTGGAATAGGAGAGGAGTTGGCTCGTCAACTGGCCGAAAAAGGTGCTATTTTGGTATTATCCGCTCGAAACGAGGCAAAGTTACATTCGATAAAGGATGCGCTTCCAAATAGTTCAAAGCATTTCGTTATTCCTTTGGATTTGGAGAAATCTGATGAATTTGATACGTTAGCAAAGGAAGTCTTGGATCACTTTGGACGAATTGATTTCTTGGTCAATAATGGAGGCATCAGTCAACGTGCGAATGCCTTTGAAACGAGTATGGAAGTCAATCGAAAAATTATGGAAGTTGATTTTTTTGGGAATATCGCTTTAACGAAAGCCGTTCTTCCGTATATGAAGAAACAGAAATCAGGTCAGATTCTTGTCATTAGTAGCATAGCTGGTAAGTTTGGTTTCTTTCTTCGTTCTGCATATAGCGCTGCAAAACATGCGCTTCATGGTTATTATGAAAGTTTGGCATTGGAAGAAGCACACAATGGAATTTCTGTTACGATTGTCTGTCCTGGAAAAATAAACACCCCGATTTCCACAAATGCTATCAATGCGGAAGGAAATAAACACGGAATAATGGATCACAATCAAGAAACAGGAATGCCTGTTGATGTCTGTGTGAATCAAATGCTGAAAGCTTTACAAAAGAAAAAACGCGAGGCACTAATTGGAAACAAGGAAATTTGGGCGGTTCGCATAAAACGATTTTTTCCATCACTTTTTTGGAGAATAATTAAAAAACAATCGGCTACTTGATAAATAAGAAAACGCATCCATATATTGAATGCGCTTTCCTTGTTGTGTAATAAACAACTTATTTTTTTACGACTCGTTCGATTCCAATTACTTCACCATTCTTTAAAATCGTTAATAAATACATTCCTTCATTCAAATTACTTACGTTTAATTGCTCGTGATTTTCAATTTCCTTGGAAATAATCATTTTTCCTGTTAAGTCGTTAAGTTGAATTTGATATACTCCATTCGTGTTTTCCAATTCAATAGTCAATAAATCATCGGTTGGATTTGGATATACATTAAATTTACTTTTTTCAATGTTATTGATTCCTAGAGAGGCTTCATAAATGACTTCAAAAACGAATTGTTTTGTTGTAACACCTACTGGAATTCCATCATCCGTTGCTGTAAAAGTGACATGATAAATTCCAGGAGCGACACCAGTTGCGTTAAATTCAGCATCAATAAGATACAATTGATCGCTTTGTTGGTTAATTGAATAGCTAAACGCATTTGCTGGTGCGTCAGAATCAACTGAAACATTGATTAATTGTTGAATTTCAGGTGTCAAAACACGAATAGAAAAACCTGCAGAATTTAAACTTTTGTGAAGCGTATCACCTGTGAAGACGTCAATCGTGTCGCATATAGCGCTGCTAATCAATAATGGAGGAGTATTTGTTGTGGACATTCCAGCTACATTAAAATAAATTTCCTGTCCATCAAGAAAATCAACGCCATCGTTATTGTTTATAGGTCCATCAAAACCTACTCCAGTTTGGTCGAAACGCCCCACTTGAAAATAATTTACACCATTTCCAATGTTTACACCAACATTGGCTGGAATACCTCCAAAACCTCCAAATCCTGACGAAGCATCACCTGTAGTCCATTGCATATCTTGGTAGCAGAATGAAACATTTCCTCCAGCAGAAATAAGAGAATCTGAACTATTTGTTATAATAAGTTGAAAAGTAGAAACTAAATCAGTGTGCATGTTAAAATATCCAACTTGATTCCAATTCACAATCAAAGCCGTTGGTGTAATTTTATACCAAACATTTCCACCATTTCCAATTAAGTTCCCAAGACTGTCCATACCACCTCGAGTATCAACATCAGCCCAAAAAGGCGCGATCATGTTGAAGCTTGAATCGGGAAAAGGATTGGATGACCAAGTGTAGTAAGGGGATTGAAAAGAAATGTTTCCGTTATTATTGATATATAGTGAGTTATAAGGAGTTCCATAAAAATCGAAAGTAAATGGTAAATTAATCAATGTGGAAGAATTGTCGTCATTTGGAAGCATTGCCAAAGTAAATGTCGAATCCAATGGAATCATACAATCACAAAGTCCATTTTTTTCAATACCGCCTGCATATTTAATATTCGAAGGGAAAGCCAGGTCAGAAAATGTGTAGCTTACTGTTTGATCAATCAATCCAGCTTGTTTCAAATTATGATATTCAGCTTGCGTTATGGAAATGGCATTTTGACCAAAAACGAAACTAACTGAAAATGCGATTAGAGAAAATAAAGATTTCATGGCTATAAGTTTAAGGGATTCTTTGGCAAGACCATAAAAATTTAAAATGGTTGCCATAAAAATAAAAATATATTTTGAAAAATAATAGAAGTTATGGTTTAACTAAACGAATAATAAGATCTTTTTCTCCTGCAAATTCAAGGAAATAGACACCGGAAGAAATTTTTTCAAGAGAAATTGTGGTTGATACTTTTTCTATTTGATTTGTAAGAATTAATTTTCCAAATGCATCATTTAATCGTAATTGTGAACCAACCATATTTTCACCAACTTCAATTGTGACATAAGATTCAAGGGTGTTAGGAAATACTTTTATCCTGTTTTCAATTTCTTGAATACTTCCGAATAAGCAGGCTTGACATGAATCCAATGTTGAAGATAATGCGTTTGC
>JBEIKF010000010.1:0-13809 GCA_040379905.1 Crocinitomicaceae bacterium | reverse complement strand
TTTTTGAGAAAATAAATTCCCATGTTGTGAA
This sequence comes from Crocinitomicaceae bacterium, assembly GCA_040379905.1. GTDB lineage: Bacteria > Bacteroidota > Bacteroidia > Flavobacteriales_D > Crocinitomicaceae > UBA952. Next base: position 13,778 of record JBEIKF010000010.1, on the reverse strand, counting down.
AAGTATTGGATGATGGAAGAAGAAAAACTTTTTGAATTGAACCGCACCTCTTGGAACAAGCGTGTTGATGTTCATATGAAATCTGATTTTTATTTTTTGGAAGAATTCCTGAAAGGAAGAACTTCGTTGAATGAAATTGAATTGAATTTACTTGGCGACATTCGCGGCAAATCTATTTTGCATTTGCAATGTCACTTCGGTCAAGACACGCTTTCTCTTGCTCGCATGGGTGCCGAAGTAACAGGGGTTGATCTTTCAGATGAAGCAATTGAAAAAGCGAAAGCGTTGAATGCGCAGATGGGATTGAACGCAGAATTTATTTGTTGCAACGTGTATGATTTGAAGGATCACCTCGACAAAAAATTCGATTTGGTATTTACCAGTTACGGCACCATTGGATGGCTGCCCGATTTAGATCGTTGGGCGGAGGTTGTTTCTCATTTTTTAAAACCGAATAGCACATTTCTTTTTGTTGAATTTCATCCGGTCATGTGGATGTTCGACAATGAATTTGAAACGGTGGGTTACAATTATTTCAATGCAGGGGCCGATATTGAGACCAGCACTGGCACATACGCCGAGCCCACTTCCGACATTGAAATCACATGTGCTTATTGGAATCATTCGACCAGCGAGGTCCTTACCTCGTTAATGGGTAAAGGTCTTCAACTGACTCTCTTTCAGGAATACGACTATTCTCCGTACGCATGCTTCAAGCACGCCGAAGAATTCGAATCGGGCAAATTCCGAGTTAAACATTTCGGCAACAAAATGCCGATGGTGTTTGCTTTGGAGATGGTGAAGAGGTAAGCATTGCCTGACGGTTAGCAAGCAGACGAACGGTCCGCTTTTCACAAGATCGTTTATAGAAGATAAAATATTCTTTTACCACCTTATCGATTCATCGAAGTATGATCTAGACTGGCGCTTGCTTGCTGTTAGCCTGCATTTATTATTTCAAGACAGGCGAGATCTTTATCATCTTGAAAGTCACTCAGAGTGTTCATGTGTTTGCGAAGAATTTCTTCAATATTTTTTGTGGTCTGGTTGTATGTTCTTATCCAGATGATTTTTGGAGGATGACCCCAAACAAGTGAGAAATCATAGAAATCACCGTCAAATGTCACAATTATGAAATCATGTAATTTTGCATATTCCCAGATCTGTTTGTCTGATGAATTTTCCAAGCCCATTTGTCTTACCTGTCTTGCTTCGGGTAGGATGTCTTGGATTAGTGATATTAAACGGTGTGAAATATTTTGATCGAATAGCAATTTCATGATGCTATTCCTAAATGACCTTCTCTGGAAGCAGCAAAAAACAGACATGCATTGATCTGTTCATCACCTAATTCAGGAAATTCCTCAATGATTTCCTGGCGGGTCATACCATTCGCTAACCAATTCAAAACATCAACAACAGAAATGCGAGTACCCTTGATTACGGGCTTGCCAAATCTTTTTTCAGGGCTGATTTCTATGTATTGCTTAATATTCATGAATACGAAGGTCGTAAATAATTGTGAGTTAAACAAGTATGGCAATTGCCGCTAACGTTTTCGGGGCCTATACGCAGCGAGGCCCAATGGCATGCCAAGTTGTATTATTCTAAATTTCATAGCGAAATGTATCAATTTTTAGTTGTCTGCTTAACACCGTCTAGTATTGCCGTATCAAGCGTTTCAAGGTTTATGTCTTTTAGCGATTTGAACTTAATGCAATAACCAGTTACTGTTGCTTTGCCTATTGTTTTGCCGTAGGAGTCAGGCAAATGTTTTTTGTCTTCAATGCCCATGATGTAAACCGAAATTCCAGTTGTATTTCCACTAATTCCTATTTGATAAAATTCTTTTGTTTTTCCGTCTGCATATTTCATGGTTTGCGTTCCATAGCCAATGCTCGGATTGGTAACGACTTTACCTGTATTGTCTTTGCCGTCCAAAAACCACAATTTAGATTTAGGCAACAGTTGCAAAATGTGCAAATGCAAGGTTTCTAAGTCAACTCGTTTTTGTTCTGGTTGACTGTTAATATACGTTTTGATTTGCTCATCCATGTTCATTCTCATCTATGAAGTTACTTGTTACGTGCTCTTTTGTTATTACCGCTAACTTATTGTAGCTAAAAGAAGATGGCGATTTTGGAGACAAAAATTGTATACCAGCACTGAACTTGATACCGAGTTTAAAGCTCCCGAGTTTGCGCGCCACGACGCCTGACGTAAAAACCGTGTTATACCCTTGTTGTTTTTCTCGGTCGTGCATTGCCTTTTCATTTTGTCTATCGAGGTGCGATGACTTGGTAGTTCTTTTGGATTTATTTTGTTTGGCTTTGTGTGGTTACAAAAAATACATATGTGCTACCAAAAGCGTTGGCTATTTTAGTCGTGTCAATATAATTTGCAGGTCTTTGGCATTGATAAATTGATTGTATTGGAAAATAATTTCATTTTCAAAGTTTAGAAAACATAAAGTTGGATAAGCAACTTTATTGTCAACGGTTGCTAGTTGTGCAGCTAATTCGTGTGTGCCTGTGTTTGTTCCTGTTGGTTTGTATTTAAATGTGTGATTACCATAAGTAATGTCCCTTTTTTCTTCAGCGTTAAGTTCAATAAAATAAAATTCATTGTTTAGCTTATTGCTAATGCTGTCATTTTTAAATGTGATGTTTTGCATTGCTATACAATACTTGCACCAGTCAGTATGAATGAAAACAACGATATTTCTTTTCTGCTTTTTTTGTAAACTGTCAATTTGTTCAAAGTGATAAGTTCTTATTTGCGAAAATAGAATATTGGGGAGAAAAAATATACTGCCCAATAGTAAAATCAAAAATAGTATTCGGTTACTCAATTTCATTACTTAAAGCTATACCTTACTCCTAAAAAAACTCTTGCTCCTTGGTTTGGTGCATACACGTATGTTGGGTCAAATGTTAGTGCATAGGGATTATTTGCTGTTGCAATTACTTGCCCATTGCTTCCAAATTGAACATCTTTATCAAATGGGTCGTTAGTACGGGCAATAATAAATGGATTGCCCTTGTTAGGTGTCCAGTTTAATAAATTTTTTACGCCACCATAAATTTGAAAGTTTTTAAATCCATCAAAGGTAAATTGAATATTTTGAGTACTCCACCAAGGTGAATTGGGGCTACGAGGGTCGGTATCTCCCAAAAGTGGCAAACGCATAGGACTATATACATTGCCAGTGCAATCAATACTTAATTTTGCTTTTTTAATTTTGTAAGATATTGCCCAAACACCAGTGAATTTCTCTGTTAAAATTTGTTGTTCTGTTATTCCATTTTCAGTTAATGTGTTTTCCATTAAGGTTCCTCCTGCAATAATTTTTAATCCATTATTAAAATTAACATCTATATTTAAACTTACTCCTTTACTTTCTGCAAAACCGTTTAGGTTGTTATAAATTATTTTGTTTGGATCTGTTTCATAATCACCCACAATCCTGTTATTAAAATAGGTATAAAATGCAGATGCATCAAGCCCAATGAACGTTCCATTTTTTGCATAAAATTTTCTTATATAGTTTAAATTTACATTGTAAGATTGTTCTGGATTTAATTCGTTTTTTATTTCCACAACCCTTGCTCCTGTTAGTGCTGCATGATCTTCAGTAAATAAGTTTACAACTCTATAACCTGTTCCAGCATTAAGGCGAAGTATGTTTTTATCGTTTACAGTCCATTTGTAAGCAAAACGAGGGGTAAAAATATTTCCGTGATACGAATTATAATCATTTCTAAAACCTAACAATACTTTATGCTTGTCTGTAATTGAAATCTCATCTTGAATGAATATACCTGGCAACCAAGTTTTTTGTGGTTGTGTTTGTTGATTTAGAGTATCGGCTGATACAGTTGCAGGTGTGTTGTCGTCATAGTAAGTATAACGCAAGGCTGTGCCTAATAACAAATCGTTTCTGCCTATTTTTTTATCCCAAGTAAGTTGTGAAAAGGCAATATTTTGTTGAGCTATATAAGAGGTTGTTCCATACACACTATTTTGGTCGTGATTATTGTATGAAAAAGAGAGCATAAATTTCTCTTTTGTTGGTAATTGATAATTGCCCAAAACTTCCCAACGCTTGGTGTAAATACTCTCACCATAAATACTATCTCCACCTCTAAATTGTTTTTCCCATCTCATATCTCCACCCCAACGGTCTTCGTACATATACCTTGCTGCAATACTAAAAATACGATTGTCCTTACGGTCAAAATTCCACTTTTGAAAAACGGATATTCTGTTTTGTAAAGTCATGTCGGTAAAGTTGTCATTGTTATTATCCACTCTGTTTTGGAAGTTAAAATAGTTGATACCTGTTAGCACACTCACCTTTTTTCCTGCATTCAATTTTAAACTTAAGTCGGTATTGTATTCTCCCCAACTTGTTCCAAATACATCAGCAGAAATTAAAAGGGCGTTTTGTGGTTTCTTTGTAATAATGTTTATAAGTCCTCCAACGGCTTCACTACCATATAAGGAAGAAGCTGGGCCTTTTACTACTTCTATTCTTTCTATCAACGAATTTGGGATGCCAGATAATCCATATACCGTAGATAAACTGCTTACAATTGGCATACCGTCAATGAGTACCATTGTGTAAGGACCTTCCAACCCATTTATATGAATGTCGCCTGTATTGCAAACATTGCAATTTAATTGTGGTCTTACTCCATTTACATTTTGTAATGCTTCATAAACATTAGGAGTAGGATTTTTCTTAAAATAAGTAGGTGTGTAAACTTCCACAGGCACAGGACTTTCCAAACGGCTCACTTCTTTCATCGTACCTGTTACCACTAATTCGTCAAGTGTGTTTTGGAAATTGGTAAGGTCAAAGTTCAAAGTAATTTTCTCACCGTCTTTTATTGAAATAGTTTTCTCCATTTTATTAAATCCAATACAAGACACCCTTATTACATAGTCACCTTCTTTTATGTTTTTAATTTTATAAACACCAGAAGTGTCGGTTGCAGCACCTATTGATGTGCCAACCATACCTACATTGGCAAATTCTACCGGCTTTCCCACGGAAATTATTTTGCCCGAAATATTGGCTGTTTGAGCCATTGAAAACTGAACTGCTAAGGCAAAAATTGCAGTTGATATTGATTTGAGTATTGTTGATTTCATCAGTTGAAAATTTGTTACGGGAGCAAAAGTAATATAGTTAGACAACTCTAACAAATAAAGTTTTATATTTTTTGTACCTTTGCTAAATCATATCAAATTTTAATAAAAAGATGCTTTCATATACAGAAGAAAATTACCTAAAGGGGTTGCTAAAAATCACATTTGATAGTGGTATTGAAGCGGTAGGGACTAATGAATTGGCAACTGCTTTAGCTGTAAAGCCCGCAACGGCAAACGATATGCTCAAAAAACTGAAAGGGAAAAAATTGGTTAATTATGAGCGATATGGAAAAATCACTTTAACGGCAGAAGGCAAGAAAAACGCGATTGACATTATTAGAAAACATCGCCTTTGGGAAACATTTTTGTATGAAAAATTAGAATTTAGCTGGGATGAAGTTCACGAGGTAGCAGAACAGTTGGAGCATATTCATTCACTAAAATTGGTCGAAAAATTGGATAAATTTTTAGATTACCCGGAGTTTGATCCGCACGGTGACCCAATACCAAACAAGAAAGGTGAATTAAAAGTACTATTTAAGAAAACGTTGGCAGATGTTGCCATTGGCAATAGTTGTAAAATGGTTGCCGTCAAAGATAATTCAAGTTCGTTTTTGCAATATGTTGTCAAAGTTGGCTTGGGTATTAATAATGAAATTATGGTTGTATCCAAGCAAGAATATGATGCAATAACGGTCATAGAGGTCAATGGTATGCAGTCAAGTGTTAGCCAAAAATTTACCGAAAACATTTTTGTGGTTTGTAATAGTTGTATAGTCGGTAAGAGCTGTCCGAAAACTAAATGTGAAATAAAGTAAAGGTTTAATTTTCCCATCCTCTTGTCAGGGTGGTGGGTGGGCTTTGGGAGCGGTTGGGCAAAATTAAATGTGGTGCTTTTGTGTCGGTTTGTGGGCTGGGGAAACACCTCTTTTAATTTTGCGAGGGGTTAGCGTTTTTGTCCTCTGTTTCTGTTCGTTTATTGTCGGTCGTGTCGGTCTTTTAGGGTGAGTGCTAACGTTTTGCAAACAGGCGCTAGGTGGCTAAGACGTGTATATGTTTGCCGCTTGCGCTTGTTTGCTGTTACAGACATCATTTTATGAAACCCGAAGTTGTAAATGTCCTCCTAATCCTTCTCTTATGATTCTCATAAGTGTTGAAAGTCTAATATCACTGGCATTATTCTCAATTCTGGAGATATAATTTTTTGTAGTTCCACATTTTTTTGCGAGTTCTTCCTGTGTCAGGCCTTTTTCTTTTCGAAGTTCTTGTATCATAACGCCTAATTTAAACGCCTCAAATTCTTCTTCATATTTTTCTCTGGCCTCTGTGCCCTTTTTTCCGTACTGCTCATCAAGGTGATCATTAAATGATTTGAGTTTATTATCCATTTTTTTCATCGAAATATTGTTTTTTAAGTTTTTCAGCCAATTCGAGTTCACCTTTTGGAGTCTTCTGTGTTTTCTTTTGAAATCCATTTGTTAAGACTATCAAATTCCCCTTATCGAAAAAACAGAAAACCCTGTAAATGTTTGAGCTGTACTCAACCCGTATTTCATAAATTCCAGAAGAATTTGTCAGGTGTCTAAAATATTTCTCCGGAACTCGATCAACAGTTGAGATTAGTTGTAATGTCCAGTTGAACTTCTTTCTAACTTCGGGTTTTAAAGTCTCAAAAAAATTCAAATAATGATTTTCATAATAGACTATTTTTCTCCGAAATTCAATATCCATTTGGTCATTATTTTTTAAGCTCAACGCAAAGTTACCTATTTAGGTAACAAATTCAAAATTACTTTAAGCTTTTTTTGGGGCCTGCTCAGTTGCCTGTAACGGTTTGCGGCTTGGCGTAGTGGCGGATTTAACCACAAATGTTGATACGAAGCACACAGCTCAAATTTACAAAAAAATGTCATACGAAGCACTCAACCCGCCATTACGCCAAACCGCTGTTAGTGGCTGGGCTTTTTTGTCTTTCGTTAACAACATTTCTTGTCTTGTTGAATTGGCGGACATTTTACACTTCCGTAACTACAATAAACACAACAGTCGCCTTGCTGTGGTTTTAAAACGGTCTTGCAATTTTCACATTCGTAAAAATATTGGCAAGCGTCTGTCGGCATATTTTCTTCCTTTTTGTGTCCGCAGTTTGGGCAAGTGATTGTTGATTGTAATATGATTTCCATTTTATTTTTCCTTTTTGTCTGTTACTGAATATCCTGTTCCATTAATTGCTTTTTCAATTTCGGAAATGTTCGTTTTTGAGTTATCAAATTCTACAATTGCGTTTTCGTTTTCGTATGAAGCAGTTGATTTGATTATTCCCGGAAGTTTATTCACTTCGTGGTTTACATGTTCTTCACAACTTGCACAAGTCATTCCGCTTATGGTAAACTCAACTGTCTGAACATTTGATTTGTCAACCACAATGATTTGTTTTTCTGTCTTGGGATAAAAAATGTGAGCATAATAAGGAAAGGCAAGCATTATTAATGCAAATGCTGTTACAATTCCTAAAAACATTTTGGATTGAATGAATTTTGGTTTTTCTTCCGTTTCGCAATTGCAGTCAATTTGTTGTTTAGGTTTCAACTTTTGATACCAAGCAAAACCAAGAACCAAAATTGTCAAGCCTATAAAATACGGTCGGAACGGTTCAAGCCAAGAAAAAGTTGAAGCAAGTCCGCTTGTTCCTGCAACAAGAGCCAATACTGGTGTGATGCAACAAAGTGAAGCAGCTATTGCAGTCAAAAGTCCCGCACCGATTAATTTTTTGTCTGTTTTCATATTGTTTCCAAAATTTTATTTTCGTGAAGTATTTTGAAAAACGGTTTGAGCATTTTTTCATACTCTTTTGTCAATGAGTAGAAAATGGTTTGTGCTTGCCTTTCCGTTTCAATGAGTTTTCTGTCTTTGAGTTTTCTGAGATGTTGTGAAATTGCCGAGATGGTCATTCCGAGAATGTCGCTCAGGTCGCAAACGCAAAGTTGTTTCTCTTCGTAAAGTAGGAACAGAATTTTTAGTCTTACGTTGTTACCCGCCAATTCAAGTCCGTTCGATAAATAGTCAAACGAACCGTTCAGTTCTGAAACTCGGTCTTTGCAACGGTTGATTTGCTTAATGTCCGCCTGTTGTCTTATACAAGAAATGTTGTCCATAGCACAAAGGTAGTCAATTTGTTTATTTAAGCAACTACTTAAATACGAAATGTCAAAAAGAACACGGTTTTGTCTGTCGGGTTGTGTCGTTATAGCCTTGCCACTAACGGCTTGCAGCTACAAGAAGTTGGCGGATTTTAACCGAGATGCTTTTGCGGAGAAGAATTTTTTATTCATCACAAATCTTTCTGCGGGGCACAATTCCGCCAATTTCTTTTAGGTGCTGTTAGCAAACGTTATTTATTGTCTAATACTATTTTATACGTTTCGATGAAATCTTTTGATTTTACTTGAAGGAAGTATATTCCATCAGGATAAGGAAGATGAAATTTTGCGGGACCGGAAATTATATTTTCTTCGTGAAGCAATGCACCAGATGCATTTAAAATATAGATTTTCAAATCCAGGTCAATGTTTGACTTTAAGGAAATCATTCCATTTGATGGATTTGGATAGATAGTAAAATGTTGCGAAACATTTTCATCTACTCCAAGAATATTTGAGGTATTCAAATACAATCTAGTTCCTCGAATTGGAGCAGTGAATTGTGTACCCGAATAAATAATATCGGCCATTTGATCACCATTAACATCACCAATTGCAGCACTGGATAGATACGCACCAATTAGTGAATCTACCTCTATGTAATTATTTGATCCAAGGTTCGAATATATTCTACATATAACACCATTAGGCCCGCCTCCAGGCATACTTCCTAATACTAACACATCCAGATCACTGTCGTTATCAAAATCTGCTAATTTAATGGCTCCGACAAAAACAGGAGCAAATGAAGTTCCTGTTAGTTCTTCAAATATTCCTGCTCCACTATTGAGATAAAGCTTGGTCATTATGCCTGAACCTGAGGTACCACAAATAAGAAAATCCTTATCACCATCACCATCAATATCGCCAATAGCAATATCTGAATCTCTTGCACCATCAATTGCTGATGAATTATTTATACTAAATGTACCATTGCCATTATTCGTATACAAAATTGTAGTTGTTTGTCCTGAGCTATTCTGACCGCAGTTAATAAGATCTAAATCCCCATCATTTTCCATGTCAATAAACCTTACAGTACCCCATTTTAGGTTAGTGAAAATTGAATTTGCTTGTGCTGTAAAGACTCCAGAGCCATTATTCAAATAAAGTTTAGTCACCGGCAACCCTGTTATATTTTGCCCAGTTACAATAATATCAATGTCACCATCACCGTCTGCATCACCAACATCATTATTACCGGCCATCATAGTTTCAAAGTTGTTACCAGTAGCCAGCGCGAATATCCCTAATCCGTTGTTGAAGTAGAGATCTGAACTGTTTGATGTAGTTGGTTCGCCTGTAATAAATACATCTAAATCGCCATCGTTATCAGCATCAAAAAAATTCACATCACCATCAAAAACATCTTGAAACGGATTGCTCGTCGATGGTGAAAAATTACCAATTCCATCATTTAGAAATAAAGTAGTTAAGATAGGCCCTCCTTTACCAGTAATAAGAACATCCTTATCTCCATCATTATCAACATCAGCAAAAGCCATGGCTCCAACATCCGCGTCTTGAAATATCTGTGTTGTGTCTTGTTGAAAATTAATGGATTGTGTAAATCCTACTCTCGATGCCAACAAGCATGTTAAGAACAAGTACGTTTTTTTCATGTTGTCTTTTTTTAAGTTGTTTGTTCAATAATGTTTGTTACCTCACTTACACACGCTATAAACCTTTCAAATACATGTCCTTACAATATTATAAGCGCAGGTTTGTTGCGGTTAGTTAAAGGTAATTAGAATGCATGGAGAGAAATTAAATACTCAAACAAATCTTCCTACCCCTGATAGTAGTAATGTCTATGACGAATGCCTTCTTCCCCGGAATAAACTGCATATAAAGGTTAGTGCGTTTTCCAAATCCCAGAAATATGTTTGTCTAATGGAACAAAACCTTATTAAGTCGGAAATTGAATCGCGAATTTTCATCATTCGTGGCAAGCAAGTTATGTTTGACAGAGACTTGGCTCGGCTGTATAATGTTCAAACTAAAGTTCTAAATCAGACTGTAAAGCGCAATGCAAATAGATTTTCAGAACAATTTATGTTTCAGCTAAGTTCTGATGAATTCGATAATTGGAAGTCACAAATTGTGACATCCAATTCTGAAAAAAAATAAACGATGGTTTGCATTTTCTAAAATGGATGGACTCGTGTCTCAAATACTCGCACATATTCAGGATTAGGAAGTCGCAGACATTCGCGAAGCATTCGCCCGAAGGGCATTCGTCTGAAAGACATTATTCCCCTCTTTTACCTTTTCTTAACTTCTCTTAACTAAGGTTGAAAGATATTTCGACCCGGATTACATGTCACGATAGCCCCGATCAGTAACCTAAAGGTTCTCTACTTGTATGTCGGACTCTTAAAACCCTGATTTCTTTCTTGACATTTTCAATTTGATATGTAACTCTGTAACTAAAAACCACAAATGCACGAAAGTCTACATTCATCGGGTCTTTCAGTTTATCGACTTCCGATGTAAGTGGATTTCTTTGTACAGCCAATAATCTTTCAAAGATTGCTTTTTTGACAATTTTCGGTGCTTGTTCACTTTGCTCATCTAAATACTCAAGAATTTCTTTGAGCTGATCGAGGGCTTCACCGTCCCATATTAGTTTAAATGAGGATGATTTTACCATTTAGATAATGCCTTAGCAGCGTCTTTATGAGAAACAAAATTTCCATTCTCAACACGTGCTACTGCCTCATCTAATTCCTTATTGTATTGTTTACGAGATATTCGTTTGGTGTCGCTGTCAACATCCAGGAAACTTTTAATCATTTCCAACACTAGAGCTTGTTGTCTGGCTGATAAGAGTGGTAGATAATTATCAACTTGTTTCTTTATTGCTGCTGTTGTCATAGTGACATATTTAATTAACCAAATTTAGGAATAAACATTTACATCTCAAATTTCAGCTCAGGGAGATCTGTCAAACCTCATAAAAACTGCCTGTACAAGGATGTCATTCGCTGCGGAACTGAACATAACAATCCACTTGCGGACTATATGCGAAATCCTGTTGCGGTTAACTAAAGATAATTAAAAGGAAAGCTGAGAAACTAATTGTTAAAAACAATTCTATCCCCCTCTTAACCTCTCTTCCCTTCTCTTCCCTATGGTCGAAAGATTTTTCGACCCGATGAAACTTATTCCACAATAATTTTTCTCACCTCAGTTGTTCCGTCTTCCAAATAAATTCGAACGGAATAAAGACCTGGGGTATAAGCGCTAATGTCCACACTCGTATTGGCAGTTTTCAAACGTGTTTCACTGTGAACGAGACTTCCAACAATATTGAATAATTCAATTTTAGAAATAGAACTTCGTGTAGTTTGTATAGTAATCTTTTCTTTAGCCGGATTCGGATATACATGAACTCCCAATAATTCTTCATTCAATTCTTCAACGCCTACTAACTGATTGCAATCGGTCGTCTGAAGGTATTGGTCGTAATACTGCTGCACTTCATCTGAATATTGTTTCATCTTGTAAACCGCATTTACTGAAGGGCTGCCAGCTGACAATGTATCAGAGCCTACAATACGTGCAACGGAAATACACAGCGGAACGTTGGGTTGAAGATCACCCACAAAAGCAGAAACTATCAGGCGTCGATCGCCACCGGGATTTTGAACATTTACTTCGTTCCAAACACCAGGCACTCCCACTTCACCGCTGTACATGAAAGAGGTTTGCTGCTGAGTAATTGGATTCAAAATTGAAGAACCATCAATTCGCTTTCCTTTCAAAACATTATACAATTGCTCATTGGTATTTGGTTGACCGTAAACAGGACTTAAACTCGCGTTAAAATAAACACTAGATGTAATAGCGCTGTTTAAAAACCGATAACCACATGCCGGCACCTCATTGGCATAACCATAAGACATGGACGACTGCTCATCAAAATCATCTGCATTGTATCCGAAAACTAAATTTCGGGTACTGTCACATCCAATAAAATCATCGAATCCTGAGCCTAAATCGAAATCAGTGTGCATTCCGAAATAGAATTCATTCAAGGGAGTCTCGTCCCGCAGCACAATCCGATAATCAGTAAAAACCGTTTGACTTAAAGCTTGGCTAGAAGCATTGTGAAACAGATATGTCATCACGGACATTTCTATATTTGAAACAGTACCTTCGTATAAAGAATTAAGAAAATTTGGCGAAACTTCTCTTCCATCAGAAACGATGTAAAAGGCGGCTTCGTCTCCTTTTATTTCAGGAGCATCTCCAAATTGCGGCTCGTAGATATTGTTTCCATTCACATCGTGAAAGGGTGCAATAATCTGAGGCTCTCCGTTTACAATTGAACCATTTCCTGGCCACTCTAAAATATCTATCGGAGCCGAATAATTCGCTTCGTACCAATGTTGGTTGTGGTATTCGATTTCGGATTGTTTTACTCTCCATACCCTGTCATATTTCTTGGCGAATTCGTTGGAATAAATATTAGACAAAGGACCTGCATATGCCCCGTTCAAACCTGTTTCGAATAAACCACCAACTCCAGAAACTAAATCATTCTTAATCCCATATAAAAGCGGAGCCGCAGTAAAAACAACCTTTTTATCCTTATATCCTAAACCAATTGGCCGAAAATCAAAAGTAAAATAAGAGGATTGGTACAAATAGGAAGAAAAAGAAGGGTACGATGTTTCTGAAACAAGCTGATTTGAGATATTCTGCTGCTTCCATCCATTTTCTAACGTACAAATCCCACCTTTCATTCCATCTACAGCACTAATACTTCTGCAAATTGCAAACTCCTTTCCTTCGAAGTTTATGACATTAAGAATGTATTTGTTCAATTCGTTTTTTTGAAGCAATTCATAAGAATTACTCTGAGCATAGAATTGAAGTTGAGATCGAATATCGTTGGTGAAATTGGCTAAATAGCCCCTTTGTGAGAGATAAACACTTCCTAAACTTGTGGTGCGGAACGAGCTAAAATCGACTCCCAAATCATCGAACACCCATTCTGCATTTTCATTCCTTCGAAACAAAAACTCATTGCACTTTCCTGAAACAAATAATTGTCCGTTTACCATACTAAATCGCAACAATGAGTCACATGCTATTTCTTCGGTGTGCACTTCACCCAGAGAATCTAAATAATTGACACCTGAATAATTCCTATCAATGAAAAACAATTTCTCATCGTACACCTGAGCATCCACTACTGAATCCACAGCGATTTCATTAAAAACTCCGTTTTCAAAAAAGCAAACTGGTTTTAAGGAGCTCCCAAATAAATATACCTTTTCATTGAAAACACTTCCAAAATAAAATCTCGTGTTCGGCGGATAAGAATAATGATTCCAATCACCGTTCTCATAAACAGCCAAATTGGGCTCAAGACTTCCCGTGTTAGAATCATATCTATGTCCTGCTGCATAG
>JBEIKF010000009.1:0-13818 GCA_040379905.1 Crocinitomicaceae bacterium | reverse complement strand
GTGACTCATATGTTGATATGACGATTCAAAATATTGAGGCAGGAAACCCGTTAGGCGTCTATGAGGATAGTGACCAATTAGCGATGTTTATTAACATTACAACAAATAACATTGCTGTCGCTTTTCTAACTTTTTTTGCAGGTCTATTTTTTACACTTGGAACACATCTGCTGTTATTCTCGAATGGCGTAATGTTGGGTGCGTTTCAGTATTATTTTCGATTGAAAGGATTGTTGATTACCAGTTTTTTGGGAATTTGGATTCACGGAGCTTTCGAGATATCGGCGATTGTGCTTGCTGGTGGAGCGGGTATTACGGCCGGAAATGGATCGCTTTTCCCAGGGACACACTCCCGTTTTCAATCATTTAAACTTTCTGTTAAAAGAGGAATTAAAATCATGTTGGGCCTCGTTCCCTTCATCGTTGCGGCTGGATTTCTAGAAAGTTACGTAACACATCATTACGATACTTTGCCTGATTGGTCGAAATGGTTCATCATTTCATTTTCATTTGGATTAATGCTCTTCTTTTTTGTCGCATATCCTTTCTACGTGGCAAAGAAAAACCCACATCTTTTGACGCAAGAGGAGGATTTCACAGGAGTAAATAAGTATGAGTTTATTTCTGGCAAAATTCGTTCGTTGGGTGAGTTGATTCGTGATTCACTTTTTTTCTATCAAATTTACTTTAAGCGTTTTATGCCATTCATTTGGGTGTTTTTATTACCGATAGCCTTGGCGTTAATTTATTTCCGCGACTTTCTTTTTCCCAACGATCAAGATTATGTTTACTATTTTGATTGGGTTAGTCAATTGGAATTTATAGTTGGATTTGGCTTTAGGAATACCTTTGACTTCATTTCCTTTTTCATTTGGACCATACTTTTTTCCTTAATTCAGGCTTCGGTTCTACATGTATATTCGAGCTTGAACGAATCGGTTGAACCATTTAAGGTTTTTTTGAAAAAAAGGTTAATCGCAATCTATTTGGTTAATTTGATTCCATGTTTGTTACTATTTATTTTACCTTGGTATATTTCTCTTCCAGTACTAGTCTTATTTCCTTTGTTTCTGCTTGTGTTGCCGTCAGTTAGTTTAGGGACTGATAATTGGAGAACCAACATCAAAAACGGCTTCAAATATAGCGGTTCAAGTTATATCGTTTCTTTGCTTACTTTCATCGTTATATTGTCAATTTTGGCTGTATTTACTCAGCCAATCGCCTTTATTGGGAGTCTTCAGAACGAATACCGAGGTGTAGAGTTATTTCCTGATATTTTGGATTTGCTTGCTGAATTCATTGAGAAAATAACCTCAAGTTATGGTTTAAACGGAGTTTTTTGGGCAAATATTCTCAGACAAACCATTTATGTCGTTGTATTGATGATGGCTATTCCATTGTATACCATTTCAACGTGCTTCCTGTTTTCAAATATGCAAGAAATAAAAACTGCCAAATCATTGTACAAAGAATTTAAGAATTTCGGAAAAAGGAATCGTTTTAAAGAAACGGAAGTTGAGGATTAGATTTTACATAGCAATCGTTTTTTGTTTTTCGCTTTTAAAATTGAAGGCACAAAACAGTTCTGACCTTGAAAAAAGATGGAATAAAACGCAGCGTGAAATAGAATTCGGAAAAGATCCAAACAAAAAAGAACCTCGCGATTGGTGGAGTAATTCGCCACATTATGTTTCGGAAGGTGGAACTGTTTCGGATGAAGAAGTAAGTAGTCAAGATTTTGAGGAGCATATTAAAAGGAGCCGTAAAGGTTCTGGAAAGAATTCCAAGAAGGAAATGAAAAAAACCGAAATGGCAGAGCCTCCTGAATTTGATCCACCTGAAATTAATGAGCCAGATATCGATGTTGATGCGCCGGATCCAACGAAAATTTCACAGTCCACTTGGAAAACGATTCTTATTCTATTTCTATTTGCGGCAGTGATTACAGGGCTTTATTTTTGGTTGAAAAAACAAAATTCGAATCCAAAGTTCATTCAAGAATTTGATGATGATTGGAATCCAGAGATCGTTACAAAATCTGAGCTAGACATCCGACTTGAAAATGCGTTAATTAATGAGAACTACCGAGAATGCATTCGTATTTATTTCACGTTAATCCTTCAACTTTTAATCGCGCGGGAATTGATAAAGTGGAAACGCGAAAAAACAAATCACGAATATTTGTTCGAGATGAAGCGGGGAACCATCAAAAACTCATTTGCTGACTGCACCCGAATTTTTGATTTGGTATGGTATGGTGAATACGAATTAGATAAAAGTCGATTTGAGAAAATTCAATTACGATTTCAATCCTTGTTAAACGAACTTAACTCGAATTCCAATGAGAAATAAGTCGCAAATAATCATTTTGTTGGCGACTCTTCTCTTGGCGGGTGCTCTCGTTTTCATTTGGCGATTGGGTGGTGAAAATGGCGGAAATGGTGCCAAGAATTACTCGTATGATTGGGATAAAAAATTTGATTTTCAGAACAAAGACCCAAAAGGACTCTATTTGTTTTTCTCATTGGTGAAATTTAAAAATCCGAAACGACCGATTTATGACATTAATTCACCTTACAAGTTTGATTCCTTGTTGCGACAGGATAAAAACGCAACTTTTGTCTTCATTGGTGATTCAATCGGTTTGTTGGATAAAGAATTAAAACAACTACTCGATAAATGCGCCAAAGGGAGTACGGTTCTTTTCTCCTCGAATGAGCTTGGTTCAAATATAACGGATACGCTCTTTTCATCCTATCGAACTGGATTTCATTTTAACGAATCCGCGACCTACAGATTTGATGGCAAAAAGTCCTTATTTTATGGACGCTATCAAAATGATACAATTCCCATTGCTTGGAACGGATATAAAGATTTGATTCCAAATATCGGTCAACTAGACGAGTTGGTTCGACATCAAAGGTTAAGCACATTCGTTCGATTGAAACAAGGTAAAAGCGACATTTTCCTTCAGTCTAATCCAGAGCCTTTTACAAATTATCAATTGAAACACAAAGATGGTTTTGAGCACGCGAATTTCATCATCGACCAGCTCCCAAAAGATGACCCGATTTATTTTGTTTCCATAGCTCAAGTTCACTTCAAGAGTGATGACGAGGTGGAGGATTTTGATGGGATGGAATCAAAACAAAACTTATTGGATTTGATTCTATCAAATAAAATTCTTTTGAATACAATGGTACTTGTTCTATTCGGTGCAATTCTGTTCGTTATCTTTCGTTCTAAACGCCGTCGAGCCATCATTCCTATTATTCAAAAGCAGCAAGGCATAACAAAAACGTTTGTTGAAACCATTGCCTCAATTTTCTTGAATAAACAATATCCATATAGCGTTCTTCAAATTCAACGTAAGAATTTTTATGATACAGTTTTGAGGTATTATTATGTTGATTTACAAAGAAATATTGAGGGTGATACCTTGAATTTGTTGGCCGAAAAAACGGGTTATCCGCTTGAGAAAATTCAAAAGTTATTGAAAGAATTGCGCTATGAAAATCAAGCGATTGGAAATGACTACGTTCAACAAATTAGTAAAATGCAACACGATTTTTATCGTCATTGCGGAATCATTGGTCGTGAAGAATCAATTGTAAGACAAGAATTTGAAGTCAATAGAAACATTTGGATTAGCACCTTAATCATGATGAGCGGATTGACATTAACTTTCTTTGGCCTTTCCTTGCTGGTTAATTCAAATGGAGTAGGGGTTGTTTTTTGGATGGTTGGGTTTTTAACTTTGGCTTTGGGAATCGTTCGGACGCTTGTTCCTCATTTTAAAATCAATCAAACGGAAATTTTGTATTTCAATCAATTTGGACGACGAGTTAAAACCTCAGACACCATCAAGATTAATTTTGAAAAGAATTTTATAGGACTGAAGATCAATCAAAAAGAAATTAAAATAGCTAACTGGGATGTTATGAAAAATGACCACGCAGTTTTAAAACGATTTATTCAACAAACTAAAAATCTATGACAGAAAATTTAGAAAACACGGAAAATCCAATCGATTCTGATAATCAAAATGTGCCTTCCAATGAGAGTTCTTTCGGGTTGGAGCGTGAAAACCAAGATTTGATTTGGGTTGCAGACAAAGTCAATCAAGTTCGTGAAGAATTGGCTCGATTCATTATTGGTCAGCACGAGACGGTTGAACTTTTGATTGCGGGTATTTTCGCAAATGGGCACATTTTGTTGGAAGGTGTGCCGGGTGTCGCGAAGACATTAGCATCGAAGGTGCTTTCAAGAACATTGAATGTTGATTTTTCAAGGATTCAATTTACGCCAGATTTGATGCCTTCGGATGTAATTGGAACGAGTGTTTTTAATATGAAAGATTCTTCATTTTACTTTAAAAAAGGTCCGATTTTCTCAAATATAGTTCTAATCGATGAGATCAATCGTGCTCCGGCAAAGACGCAAGCGGCGCTTTTCGAAGTTATGGAAGAACGTCAAATTACATACGATGGAAATGTCTATCCAATGGAGTTTCCGTTTCTTGTAGTCGCGACGCAAAACCCTGTGGAGCAAGAGGGAACGTACAATCTGCCTGAGGCACAATTGGATCGTTTTCTTTTCAAAGTTAAAATTGGATATCCGAATTTAGAGCAAGAAGAGGATATTTTAAGAAGATACAAGAAAACAGTAGGTTCAGCTAACATCGATGAGGTAAATCACGTTTTCACGACTGCAGAATTAAATAAAATTCATACGGTTATGGAAGACATCATCGTGGAGGAACAATTAATTAAATATATTGCGGCAATTACCCATAAAACAAGAAGCCACGGTAAATTATTCTTAGGAGGGTCTCCGCGTGCTTCTTTATCGATGTTGCGCGCTTCCAAAGCGATTGCGGTCATTCGAGGAAGGGATTTTGTTACGCCTGAGGACATTCGTTTTGTTACCATTCCAGTTCTCAATCACCGTTTGATATTGACACCTGAAGCCGAAATGGAAGGATTTAGTTCAGAAGAAATAATTAAGGAAATCGTTGAATCAATCGAAGTTCCAAGATAAGAATGACCCTCGCAAGCAATCTTTTACTGACCCGTCGATTTTTCTGGTTGTTCACAACAGCAGTCATTTGTTATGCCTGTGGTTTTGTAATATCTGCAATGGAATGGATCGGGACATTGTTGCTGTTTGCGATGTCAATTCTTGTTGTACTTGACGTTTTGCTTTTAATTACAATCGGTAAAAAGCCTATTTTCAAAAGGAATTTCAATGAACGATTGAATTTGGGAGATGAGAATACCATTAAGATATCAATCGAAAATAAGTCAGGTTTTCAACTTTTCTTTGAATTGAATGAAGGTTTTCCAGATTTTCAGCAAGAACGATCAAAGCAATTTCACGGAATATTATCAGGAGGTTCTACGATTGAATTAAAGTACAACTTGATTCCCAAGAAAAGGGGAATTTATAGTTTTAACGATGCTTTTCTTTTCTTGAAAACATTTATTGGTTTGGCTGAACGAAGAATTATTTATCCGAATAGTGATTCTTTTCAAGTCTACCCGTCTGTTTTACAAATGAAAAAGTATGAATTACTCGTGTTTCAGCAACAAAAAACAGCGACTGGAATAAAGCGCATTCGTCGACTCGGAAATGCAAAAGAATTCGAGCAAATTCGAAACTACGTGCAAGGTGACGAGTTAAAAACGGTAAACTGGAAAGCTACCAGCCGAAGAATGGAATTAATGGTCAATCAATTCCAAGAAGAAAAGTCGCAGCACGTATATTGTATAATTGATAAAAGCCGAACGATGCAATTGGAATTTGAGGGATTGAACATCCTCGATTATTCGATCAATTCAACCTTGGTTTTTGCCAATATCTGTTTGTTAAAGGGAGATAAATTCGGACTTTTTACCTTTTCAGATAAAATTGGGACTCAAATTCCTGCGGATAGCAATAGCGGTCAGATGCGGATGGTTATGGAAGCACTTTATAACCAAAAGACCAAGTTTCGTGACGCCAATTTCGAGTTGCTTCAAACGACCATTCGTCAAAAAATAAAAACGCGTTCGATGCTTTTGCTATTTAGCAATTTTGAAAACGAATTCGCGATGAGGAGAGCACTGCCTTATCTTCAACAAATCAACAAAAAGCATTTGTTAATACTTGTATTCTTCCAAAATTCGGAATTAAAAGATTTAGCCTATTCGAATCCATTGTCATTGAATCAACTTTATACTGGTATCATAGCCGAACGAATGATTACTACGAAAGCTCGAATGGCTCGAGAATTAAAGCAATATGGAATTCAAACAATTCTCACCTCACCTGAAGAACTATCAGCAGGAGTAATCAACAAATATCTTGAGTTGAAGGCCAGGGGGAGTGTTTAATCTTAAGGTTTCTCTCATTTAAATTAAAGGAAATTGAATTTTTATAATCTTTAAAATATACGTATATTTGATTTATTATTTATACGTATGAATGCAAAATTAACCTTATCCATCGAAAGTCAACTCATCCATGAGGCAAAGGAAGTAGCAAAGAAACATGGTAAGAGTTTGTCGAATTTAATTGAGCAATATTTAAAGTCGCTTACAGCTCCCGCTACTAATATAAATGAGGAAACATCTGCTTTGATTAATCTCAAAGGAAGTTTTTCGGATCCAAGAATCACAGATAATGAAAACTTGCTCAGTGCGTTGAATAAAAAATATATGCAGTAATGAAGCGCGTGTTATTCGATACGGATGTTTTATTGGATTTTCTTTTTGACCGAAAACCATTCTCGGATCACACGTTAAAACTGTTACTGGCATGTCAGGATAAAAAAATGATTGGGTTCATTACTCCGGTAATTTTTTCAAACATGTATTACATCCTACGACAGCAAGCAAGTCATGTTTACGTCAAAGAAAAACTGGATGTGTTGTTATCCATTTTGCGTGTGCTATCAATGAGTGAACAAACCGTTCATTTGGCAATAAATTCATCCTTCAAAGATATGGAAGATGCCTTGCAGTATTTTAGTGCTTTAAAAAATGCTAATGTGGATGCAATTCTAACTCGAAACACAAAAGATTTTAAGAAGTCAGCGATTCCGGTTTTCCTTCCTTCAGAATGGATTGCGGTGATGGATATTGCTTGAGATCTTACTTTTTTTGCCAAACGTTTCCTGCGAAACACTTGTTTTTCCTTCCTGTGCTTTGGTTCTGATATTCCCGCCACATCGGACAGAACTTTTTGGGCAATGCCAAAAGAACACCACCACTAAAAGAAATCAACACAATTTAAATTATTTAACAGCTTTTCGATTTTGTTTTTTCCTAATTTTGAATCAATCAAAATAATAATCACTTAAAAAAATAATTATGGCATTTGAATTACCAAAATTGGCTTATGCATACGACGCATTAGAGCCATATATAGACGCTCGAACAATGGAAATCCATTATTCAAAACACCACCAAGCGTATATTACGAATCTTAACAATGCCATTGCAGGAACGGAGTTGGAAGGTAAAACAATCGAAGAAATTTTAAAAGTTTGCAAGGACAAGCCTGCAGTTCGAAATAATGGCGGTGGATATTGGAACCACAACTTGTTTTGGGAAATTATGAGTCCAAATGGTGGTGGAGCTCCAACAGGAGAATTAGCAACAGCTATCAATGAAGCTTTCGGTGATTTCGAAACATTCAAAGATCACTTCGCGAAAGCTGGCGTTACTCGTTTTGGATCAGGTTGGGCTTGGCTTTGTGTTACAGATGGAAAATTAGAAATTTGCTCGACAGCCAATCAAGACAATCCATTGATGGGTGAGGGTTGTGAAGGAACGCCTATTTTAGCGTTGGATGTTTGGGAACACGCCTATTACTTGCACTACCAAAACCGTCGTCCGGATTATATTTCTGCATTCTTCAACGTTGTTGATTGGAATGTCGTAGCAGCGAAATATCACGCAGCGAAATAATTAAAAATTTAATTTATTAAGAAGAAGACTGTCGTGAATGGCAGTCTTTTTTGTTTCAACAAGAATCCAATCCTTCAACAGCTTTTCATTTGACAAAAAGTATAAACGTACTTTATTCTTATATTTGATTCTCAAACGGTCCATATGCAGTCTAAAATTTTGTTAGTCGTTTTATTCTCTCTTTTCAGTTCAATTGTCATTAGTCAATTTTCGCCGAAAGAATTCCTTGGTTATGAAATTGGACAGAAATTCACTCGTCATCACGAGGTTGTGAGTTATTTTCAAGCGTTGGAAAAAACTTTTCCTGCTAATCTGAAAGTTGAAAAATACGGCGATACCTATGAAAATCGTGACTTAATTCTTGCATATATTGGAACTTCTGAAAATCTTCAAAAGCTGGAGCAAATTCGAACGAATCACGTCAATTTGGATAAGAATGAAAACGTGGCAATCGTCTGGTTGAGTTACAACGTTCACGGAAATGAATCTTCAGGCACAGAGGCCGCGATGGAAACGGCTTTTCGACTCTTAACGGATAAAAAGGAATTGCTCAAAAATACGGTTGTTATCATGGACCCTTGTCTAAATCCAGATGGGCGTGAGCGCTATGTCAATTTTTATTATCAATACGGAAACCGAATTCCTGATTCACAAAAGTTCAGCGCCGAACATAACGAACCTTGGCCAAGCGGTAGACCGAATCACTATTTATTCGATTTGAACAGAGATTGGGCTTGGATGACCCAAATTGAAACGCAACAGCGATTGGTAAAATATAACAATTGGCTTCCACACGTGCATGTTGACTTTCACGAGCAAGCCATCGATGAACCTTATTATTTTCCTCCTGCGGCTGAGCCCTATCATCAAGTGATAACCAAGTGGCAGCGAGATTTTCAAAAGGATATTGGTAAAAAACACGCTTCCGAATTTGATAAGAATAGTTGGCTTTATTTTTCCAAAGAAGTTTTTGACTTGCTCTATCCGAGTTATGGTGACACGTATCCCATGTATAGCGGCTCCATCGGAATGACATACGAGCAAGGGGGCAGCGGACGCGCGGGATTATCTGTTCTTACAAAAGTTGGTGATACCTTAGAATTAAAGGACCGTGTTTTACATCACGTCACAACGGGTCTTTCAACTGTTGAGTTAAGTTCTGACAAAGCAGATAAATTGATTAAAGAATATCAGAATTTCAGGAAAGAAAATAAGTTTAAGTATAAATCGTATGTTCTTTCCGGTAGCCAAGAATTATTGGAGCCATTAATCAATCAACTTCAAATCAATGGAATCAAAATGGAGTCCGCTCCCGAAAATACAGCGGTAAAGACTTACAATTATCAAACGGGTAAAGTTGAAAGTTATTCAATTAAAAAAGGTGATATCCTTGTTTCAATTGATCAAGAAAAAGGAACGTTGGCAACTGTATTATTAGAGCCAAAAACTGAACTAAGTGACTCTTTGACGTATGACATTACAGCTTGGAATTTACCATTCGCCTATGGAATTGATGCATTTGCGTCAGAGAGTAAAATCAGCGGAAAACCTTTATCAAAAATAGTTCCGATAAAAAATGAAATTCAACCTAATTGTTATGCATATTTGGTAAAATGGAATTCTTTGAAATCAGCAAAATTTCTAGCCGAATTGCAATTTGAAGGAATTAAAGCTTCATACCACGATCAATCGTTCAAATTGAATGGTCAAACGTTTGAACCAGGAACGCTCATAATTAACCGAGGAGAGAATCAACAAGCTGATTTTGATCAAAAAGTAACAAAAATTGCTAATTCACATCAAGTTCAACTGTCATTTACAGCAACAGGTTTTGTGGATGAAGGGCTTGATTTTGGATCAAGTCATGTGAAGCCGATTTCGCAAAAGAAAGTTGGGTTACTAATGGGAGACAATGCTTCATCATTATCAGTTGGCGAAGTTTGGCACTTTTTCGAACAGCAATTAAAAACGGGTATTCACTTGATTTGGGAAATTGATTTGGAATCTGCTTTGGAAGAAATCAATACGTTGGTCATTCCTGAAGGTAATTATCAATTGTCGAGTAATGAATCACTTAAAAAATGGATTGAAGAAGGTGGTAATTTAATTGTAGTAGGTGCTGCAGCGTCTAGTTTTGCATCTGCTGAATTCGATTATTTTGGAATTAAAAGAAAGGAAGATACCGATACGACCTCCAAGGATTTGAACTATGGTTCTCTTGAAAGAAATGACATTAGTAAAGCAATAATTGGCGCAATTTTTAAATGCGAGTTGGATAAAACGCATCCGTTGAATTTTGGATTTAATCGCTATGAAACGCTTAGGCAAAGTGCTGATAGCTATAGCATGTCTCAAGGATTGAAATTAGTCCGACTCGACAAAAATCCGAAGGCGTTGAACGGATTTGTAGGAAGTGAAGTGAATGAAAAACAGTCAGAGGCAATCATTGCTGGAGTTCAAGAAATTGGCTCGGGGCAAGTTGTTTATTTAATTGATAATCCGTTGTTTCGTGGATTTTGGGAAAGAGGAAAATTGCTTTTTTCCAATGCGGTTTATCTTGTTGGTAATTGATTTGTAAAAAGAAGGCGCTTACTTCCTAAAAGAGTTTGAAATTGAGTTTTGTTTTTTATTTTTTGTTCCTTGACAATTGAATTTTCACTTTTTGAGTCCATCTTTCAATATCAATCATCTGAGATCGGGTTTATAAATAAGAAACAACTTTTTTATTCCATAAGCGCGCTTCCCACACGCTCACCTTATTACAGGCGAGTCGTGTGATTAAACTGGTCTAATTCTTCTTGAATTGACTCAAGCTCGTTTTCTATTTTCTCGATATGCGCATCGACTTCAGCCGAAGTTAATGCGGCAGTATATCGTATACTTGAGTTTTCGTAGCGATTTACGACAAGCCCCTGGTTGGTATCTACTCTACGTAATCTTTTAACAAAGTTTTTTAGCTCAGAGAGTTTAAAAATTTTCTCCCTCACTGGTTCGCAAGCGTGGTGTATTTTAGTTTTTAGTTCGATGAACGCATTGGTTTCATCGTTTAGTTGTTGTAACAAGGCTTCGGGATTAAATTCCCGCTCATTGCCTTCAGGGATGCTGTTGTTTGTTGATAAACGGTCCCAAAGTTTGTTGATTTGATTCAACCTTTTGTTTTTTTCTTTTAATGCTTGCGCAATTGTCATAGATATAATTTTTGATTTCGGGTTATTAAACGCAAGTCATTTTTATTTATAACAAATTGCGATAAATTTTTTATTTTAGTTTCCAAGAAAAACTTATTCATGCGCTTTTTAATTTATCTTCTGACAGCTTTCGTTGTTTTGTCTTCTTGCGAAGAATCAGCTAACTCAAACGTAAACGAAGATCCAATTTCTAAAACAGAAAATTTAGATTGGTCGAAAGAACTAAATGATTTCAAAGATAAAACCATTGAAAAAGGACAAGAATTGAGTGATAAACTCAAAAACAAGTGGAAGAAAATTGAAATTAATGGTTTTTCTGTTGAAGATGATATGAAGATGGGGCAACAATTGTATGACGAAATTAATTCATCCACAGATTATAAAATAGTATCTAAGATTGAAAATCCGAAAGTTTACGAATACATTGAAAATATCAAACAAACGATTTTAGCGAATGGTAGTTTTCGTTATAAAGATAAATTCGAATGGAAAATTACTGTTCTTAATGATGATAATACCATAAATGCGTTTTGTGCTCCAGGTGGCTACATTTTTATTTACACGGGAATTTTGAAATACCTGGATAATGAAGCTGAATTAGCTGGTGTTTTAGCGCATGAAATGGGTCACGCTGAACGTCGCCATGGAACACGTCAAATGACAAAGACGTATGGCATAAAAATGTTGTTGGACTTTATCTTTCGAGGAGAAAATAGTCAATATTTCAAACAAGTAATAGGTGGATTATTGTCCCTGCGCTATTCTAGAGCCTACGAGCGCGAAGCGGATGAATGTTCCGTAAATTACCTCTGTAATACTTCTTATCAATCAGATGGTGCAGCAGGATTTTTTGAGAAAATCGTGAAAGAGGAGGGGGCAAGATCAGAAGAATTATTAAGCACACATCCTGATCCAACGGAGCGAATCAACAATTTTCATTCATTAAAAAACGAATTGAATTGCAAGGGAACTCAAAATTATTCCGAACGTTATCGAACGATTAAAAAGCTAAGAATAAGGTAGGAGTTTATTGACCTTTTCCGATCAAGAATACCGTTGGGCTTTTGGATAAATCGTATGCTTTTTCTCGCCAATCTTTAACCGATAGTGTGGTGATTCTCGAATTTATAAGCGTTAAATTGGAAGCAATGCATAATTCCGTCGAATCACTTAATTCATTTAAAAGATCTTCCAAAACATGCATGTTTCTAAAAGGAGTATCCATAAAAATATGGGTTTGTCCAGTTCTTCGACAATCCATTTCGAAATCTTTTAATTTTCGAACGCGTTCTTTTCGATCTTTTGGAAGGTATCCGTGAAATGCGAATTGCTGCCCAGAAAAACCACTTCCCATAAGCGCTAAAAGAAATGAAGAAGGACCAATCATCGGAACCACCTCGATTCCCTGTGAATGCGCTAAATTTACAAGATCAGCTCCTGGGTCAGCAACGCCTGGACAACCCGCCTCTGAAATTACACCAACGTTTTCTCCTTGAGATAATTTGAGAAGAACGTCCATAAGCGTTTTTTCTCCCGAATGTTTGTTCATTAGGAAGAATGTACTGTCGTCAATGGGGAATTCGCGATCCATTTTGCGAAGTAAGCGACGTGCTGATTTAATTTCTTCTACTGCGAAAAGCCTTAAATCCTTCACGATATTAACTACATCCACCGGAATTAAATCCGTAATTGTTTCTCCCCCTAAGGTATTTGGAATTAAATATAATTTACCGGATTTCGCCATTTTTTATTTTTTCGATGATTACATCAGTTACTTTATCCAATAAATCATAAACATCCATAAAGTCTTTCATTGAACCATAATATGGGTCAGGAACGCGCTTGGATTCATTCGGATAAAGTTCTTCGAGAATTAATTTTACTTTTTCTTGCTTGGTGTCACTTGCAGCTAGCTTATTAACATTGGATAAGTTGGA
This sequence comes from Crocinitomicaceae bacterium, assembly GCA_040379905.1. Taxonomy (GTDB): domain Bacteria; phylum Bacteroidota; class Bacteroidia; order Flavobacteriales_D; family Crocinitomicaceae; genus UBA952. The sequence continues at coordinate 741 of JBEIKF010000009.1, read as the reverse complement.
TTCATCCATGACATAAATCAGATCAAAATCTTGAAAGTCATTCTTCGAAAACTGTCTTGCTCGTAATTCTTGGATATCAGTTCCGCGTAATTTTGCTGTTTCGATCATACGATGATCGGGAGGAGAACCTGTGTGATAATTCGCGGTGCCGGCAGAATCTACAAAAACATTTAAATTATGATCTTTAACTTTTCTACGAAGTAAACCATCTGCCATTGGAGACCGACAAATATTCCCTAGGCACACCATTAAAATGCGCAGGTCGTGGTTTATTGAATTCAAAATGAATTATTGAATAGTCAATTTTTTCTCCAATTCCTCAATGTAGTGACGGAATTGTTTGTCTGTTTCAGAAAGATTCACAACAGTTCGACAAGCATGAAGCACCGTAGCGTGATCTTTACCTCCACAATGCGCACCGATGTTTGCCAATGAAGACTTGGTCATTTTTTTAGAGAAATACATAGAAATCTGTCTTGCTTGAACAACTTCTCTCTTTCTCGTTTTTGACTTAAGCATTTCAATCGGAAGATCGAAATAATCACAAACCACTTTCTGTATGTATTCAATTGAAACTTCTCTTGCTGTACTGCGAACGAACTTATCTACCATTTGCTTCGCAAGATCAAGCGTAATTGCTTTTTTGTTAAGGGAAGCTTGGGCCAATAATGTATTTAGCGCTCCTTCAATTTCTCGAACATTTGTATTTATCGAATAAGCTAAATACTCAACAACATCTTT